>CAYRRJ010000070.1:0-6540 GCA_964426645.1 uncultured Campylobacterales bacterium
CTATAACAAACGAAGTTCTTTTTACAGAGGGTACTTTGATAGATGAGAAAAAAGCAAATATCCTAAAAGAGGCAGGAGTTAAATCTGTAGTTATTAGAACTCCAATTACATGTAAAGCCAAAAAAGGTGTATGTTCTAAATGTTACGGATTAAATCTTGGTGTTGGAACATTGGTAAAACCGGGAGAAGCGGTAGGTATAATCTCTGCCCAATCAATCGGTGAGCCTGGAACTCAGCTGACTTTGAGAACTTTCCACATCGGTGGTACGGCTTCTACAGAGTCTCAAGACAGACAGGTAATTGCTCAAAAAGAGGGATTTATCAGATACTATAATGTAAAAACATATCTATCAAAAGAGAAGAAAAATATTGTAGCAAATAGAAGAAATGCTGCTATATTATTGGTTGAACCAAAGATAAAAGCTCCTTTTGACGGGGTACTGGATATAGATCATCTGCATGATGAAACTATTATAAGTATAAAAAACGGTGATGAAGTTGTAAAATATTCTCTTAGAAAAAGTGATCTTGCTAAAGCAAATGAACTAGCAGGAGTAAGTGGTAAAGTTGAAGGTAAGTTTTTCCTACCTTATAATAGCGGAGACAGAATTCATAAAAATGAGAGTATTGTTGAAGTTATAAAAGAAGGTTGGAATGTTCCAAATCGTATTCCTTATGCAAGTGAACTTAGAGTAAATGATGGAGATCCTATTGCCCAAAAGATTTTGACTGATGCTGCAGGAACTGTAAAATACTATAAATTAACCGGAGATTATCTCGAGAGATACAACGAAGTTAAGAAAGATCATTTGGTGGATGAGAAAGGTCTTTTTGCTGTTGTGGCTGATGAAGAGGGAAGAGAAGCTATAAGACACTATATTCCAAGAGGTTCTATTATAGATTTGGATGATAACTCTGTAGTTGAATCTCCAAATGATGTTATAGCACATCCTAGCAGTAGTGAACAGACTGTAATTGCAGAGTGGGATCCTTATTCAACTCCTATTATCTCTGAAGAGTCAGGTGTTGTTACATTTGAAGATATAGACCCTGGTGTGACAGCGACAGAACAGTTTGATGAGATGACGGGAGAGAGTCGTTTGGTTATAAATGAGTATTTGCCTTCGGGAATGAAACCAACTCTTATTATTGCTACAAATAGCGGTAAAATTATCAAATATCAGCTTGAACCAAAAACTGCGATATTTGTAAAAAACGGAGATGAAGTTAAAGTGGCAGATATCATAGGTAGAACTCCAAAAGCTGCTGCAAAATCAAAGGATATTACAGGTGGTCTTCCAAGAGTTAGTGAACTTTTTGAAGCTAGACGTCCTAAAAATGCTGCTGCTATTGCGGAGATTGACGGAACAGTCAGATTTGGTAAACCTCTAAGAAGCAAAGAGAGAATCATCATAGATGCTGAAGATGGTAACAGTGTAGAGTATCTGGTAGATAAAAATACCCAAATCCATGTACACGCAGGTGAATTTGTACACGCAGGTGAAAAGTTAACTGACGGTGTGGTTTCAAGTCATGATATCTTAAGAATTATGGGTGAAAAAGCACTTCACTACTATCTTATCAGTGAAATTCAGCAAGTTTATAGAAGACAGGGTGTTGCAATTTCGGATAAACATATAGAAGTGATAGTGTCTCAAATGTTAAGACAGGTTAAGATAGTTGACAGTGGAGATACCAAGTTTATAGAAGGTGATTTGATAAGTAGAATCAGATTTAGAGAAGAGAATGAAAAAATCATGAAAATGGGTGGAGAACCTGCTATCGCCGAACCGATTTTACTTGGAGTTACCAGAGCGGCAATCGGAAGTGACAGTATCATTTCTGCAGCTTCATTCCAGGAGACTACAAAGGTATTGACAGAAGCCAGCATAGCTGCTAAAATGGATTACTTGCAGGACTTGAAAGAGAATGTAATTCTTGGTCGTATGATACCGGTAGGAACGGGTCTTTATAAAAATAAAATTGTTAAAATTAAAAATGAGGAAGAGGCAGAAGGTTAAATTATTCTTAATTTAACCTTTTTATAAGCTGTTTTTAAATAAAATAGCGCGTATTTTACATTATAGAAAAGGAAAAGATGTGCCAACTATAAATCAATTGGTAAGAAAAGAGAGAAAAAAGGTGGTTAAAAAATCAAAATCACCTGCGTTAGATAAATGCCCACAAAGAAGAGGGGTTTGTACGAGAGTTTATACAACTACTCCAAAAAAACCTAACTCTGCTTTGAGAAAAGTTGCAAAAGTTAGATTGACAAGCGGCTTTGAGGTAATTAGCTATATCGGTGGTGAGGGACATAACCTTCAAGAGCACTCTATCGTTTTGGTTAGAGGCGGAAGGGTAAAAGACTTACCTGGTGTTAAGTATCATATCGTTCGTGGTGCACTAGATACTGCAGGTGTTGCGAACAGAACTGTTGCAAGAAGTAAATACGGAACAAAAAAACCTAAATAAATTATACAAACAGGTGTTACCCGTATGAGAATGTAGGTAACATTTGAGTAAAATTTATCAAAATTTGAAGGAAAAAAAGAATGAGAAGAAGAAGAGCTCAAGTAAGAGAAATACTGCCAGATCCTATATATAACTCAAAAGTTATTACAAAATTTATAAACAGTTTAATGTTAGATGGCAAAAAAAGTGTAGCTGCAAAAGTTTTTTATGGAGCTTTAGAGCTTGCTGAAAAAAGAAGCGGTGAGATGAAAGGTATAGAGATTTTTGAAAAAGCTATCGAAAATGTTAAACCTGTCATGGAAGTTAAAAGTAGAAGAGTAGGTGGTGCTACATATCAGGTTCCTATCGAAGTTAGACCTGTAAGACAACAGGCATTGGCTCTAAGATGGATAGTTTCATTTGCCAGAAAAAGAAGCGAAAGAACTATGGTTGAAAGATTGGCAAACGAACTTTTGGATGCAGCTAACTCAAGAGGCGCTGCTTTTAAGAAGAAAGAAGATACTTACAAAATGGCTGAAGCTAACAAAGCTTTTGCACACTATCGCTGGTAAAACGGTGTTTGAGATGTTTGGCTTTACATGTAAGGCAAAACATCTCTCCTCTTATATAAGCAAGATTACAAGGAAAATATAATGGCAAGAAAGACACCTATAAATAAGGTTAGAAATATTGGTATTGCTGCACATATTGATGCAGGAAAAACTACAACTACAGAGAGAATACTTTTTTATACAGGTATGTCTCACAAAATTGGTGAAGTACATGACGGTGCCGCAACTATGGACTGGATGGAGCAGGAAAAAGAGAGAGGTATTACTATTACTTCTGCTGCTACAACATGTTTTTGGAATGAGCATCAGATAAATATAATAGACACTCCGGGTCACGTTGACTTTACGATCGAAGTTGAAAGAAGTATGAGAGTACTAGACGGTGCTGTTGCTGTTTTTTGTGCTGTTGGCGGGGTTCAGCCTCAAAGTGAAACAGTTTGGAGACAGGCAAACAGATATAAAGTACCTAGAATGGTTTTTGTTAATAAAATGGATAGAGTAGGTGCTGATTTTTATGAAGTTGAAAGACAGATAAAAGAGAGATTAAAAGCTAATCCGGTTCCTATTCAGATACCAATCGGTGCTGAGGATAACTTCAAAGGTGTGATTGATTTGGTTCAGATGAAAGCTCTTGTTTGGGAAGATGAAGCTGCAATGGGTTCAAAATATGAAGTTCAAGAGATACCTGCGGAGTTAGCCGACAAAGCTGCCGAGTATAGAGAAAAGATGATTGAAGCTATTTCTGAAACTACTGATGAATTACTTGAAAAATATCTTGGTGGAGAAGAGCTAACTGAAAAAGAGATAAAAGATGCACTAAAAGCCGGATGTTTGGCTATGGATATAGTTCCTATGCTTTGTGGAACAGCTTTCAAAAACAAAGGTGTTCAGCCACTACTTGATGCAGTAGTTGATTATATGCCTGCACCAACAGAAGTTGCTGCGATAAAAGGTGAGTATGAAGATGGTAGTGAGACTACAGTAGAGTCAACTGATGATGGTCCTTTTGCGGCACTTGCTTTTAAAATCATGACTGACCCTTTTGTTGGACAGTTGGCATTTATCAGAGTTTACCGTGGTATTTTAGAGAGTGGAAGTTATGTATATAACACCACAAAAGGTAAAAAAGAGAGAGTTGGAAGACTTTTGAAAATGCACTCAAACAAAAGAGAAGAGATAAAAGAACTATATGCCGGTGAAATCGGTGCTGTTGTCGGTCTTAAAGATACTCTAACAGGTGATACTTTGGCTAGTGAAAAAGACAAAGTTATTTTGGAAAGAATGGATTTCCCGGATCCTGTTATCTCTGTTGCTGTTGAGCCAAAAACCAAAGCTGATCAGGAAAAAATGGGTATAGCTTTACAGAAACTTGCTCAAGAAGATCCTAGTTTTAGAGTTGAAACTGATGAAGAGAGCGGACAGACTATAATCTCCGGTATGGGTGAATTGCACCTTGAGATTTTGGTTGACAGAATGCTTAGAGAATTTAAAGTTGATGCTGAAGTAGGTCAGCCTCAGGTTGCCTACAGAGAAACAATCAAGAAATCTGTGGAGCAAGAGTACAAGTATGCTAAGCAATCAGGCGGACGTGGACAGTATGGACATGTATTTATCAGACTTGAACCACTTGAGCCGGGTGAAGGTTATGAGTTTGTAAACGATATCAAAGGTGGTGCAATTCCTAGAGAATTTATACCTGCAGTTGACAAAGGTTTGCAAGAGGCTATGCAAGGCGGTGTACTTGCCGGATATCCTGTTGAAGATGTAAAAGTTACTTTGTATGACGGTAGTTACCATGATGTTGACTCTAGTGAAATGGCATTTAAACTTGCCGCTTCTATGGCTTTCAAAGAGGGTGCAAGAAAAGCTGACGCTATAATCCTAGAGCCTATGATGAAAGTTGAAGTTGAAACTCCAGAAGAGTTTATGGGTGATGTTATCGGTGATTTAAATAGAAGAAGAGGACAGGTAAGCTCTATGGATGATAGAGGTGGAAATAAGATAGTAAATGCTTTCTGTCCACTTTCAGAAATGTTTGGATATTCAACAGACCTTAGAAGTCAGACTCAGGGTCGTGCTTCATACTCTATGGAATTTGATCACTATGAAGAGGTTCCTAGAAATGTTGCAGAAGAGATTATCAAAAAGAGAAATGCTTAGTAAAGTAGATTTGTAATATCTAGCCAAATACCTCTGAAATGAGGTGTTTGGCTTTTTTTTTCTTCAAAATGTCCCCATAGCTCAGCAGGATAGAGCACTTGATTCCTAATCAAGAGGCCGTGCGTTCGAATCGCGCTGGGGACACCATAACCAAAACAATCAAAAAAATGTTACTTTAAATATAATTTTAATTTTTTAATGATACAATTAAAAAAATTATAGGAGAATATGGTGAAAAAGGCATTTTGGAAAGTAAGTTTGCTTTGTTTCTCAATAAGCATGGCTGCAAATGCATCGGATTTAAAAGAGATGGTGCTAAAAGTATTATCTGAAAATCCTCAAATACAAGAGAGAATAAAAAATTATAATGCTACGATAGAGGATATAAAAATAGCTAAATCTACTTGGCTTCCGACTCTTGATTATTTAGGTGCTATAGGGCATGAAAAAGTTAATAACTCTGCAACGGCCTTTAGAGATAAAAGTTCCCATATATATGAACACTCTTTGATTTTTATAGAAAATATTTTTAATGGCTGGAGTACAACATATAGAATTAAAACGCACGAAGCAAGAGCTGCTGCTGCTGCGTATAATTATATTGAAAAAGCAAATGATGTAAGCTTCAGGCTCGTAAACTACTATATACAGATCATTAAAAATAGAGATTTACTCGATATAGCCAAGCAAAATATAAATATAAATGACTCTATCCAGAAAAAAGTAAAAAAGCTTTATGATGCTGGTCTTACTACAAAATCAGAATTGGAAAAAGCCAATGCCTCTTTGGCACTTGCAAAGTCAAACTATATCGTTCAAGAGAATAACTTAAGAGATTCTATCTATCAACTTAAGTACTATTTTGGACTTAGTGTTAAGCCGGAAAGTTTAGTTAAACCGGAGTTTAACTATAATTTGCCGACAAATTATGAAATGGGAAAACAGTATGCTATAAAACATAATCCTTCTATATTGGTGCAAAGCTATAATATTAAAGTGGCTCAAGCTGACAGGATGGAAAAAAGGAGTCAATATTATCCGAAAATTGATCTTGAAGCTAGGCAGTCTTGGAGTAAAAATACAGGAGGTATTGACGGTAGGGATAGAAGATTTAGGGCAGTTGTTAAGATTAGTTGGAATTTGTTTAAAGGTTTTGCCGATGAGAGAACACTCCAAAAGGGACTTAGCAAAATAAATCAAGAAGTGCAGATAAAAAATGATCTGATAAGGCAAACTACCGAGGGTTATGATCTCTCTTGGAGTGCTTATACTGAGTTGTCAAAACAGCTTAAACATTTGAAAGAATACAAAAAATATGCGGTTAGCACTTTGAGACTTTATTCAAAAGAGTATGATA
>CAYRRJ010000071.1:0-2968 GCA_964426645.1 uncultured Campylobacterales bacterium
ATTACCTATGGGCAGTCCTGCAAATTTCTCTTACAAAATCTTATACCTTGCTTTGCCTTCTATGGGCTATGTAGGTTTTTAGAGATGCCCTTAAAAAATATTGGAGTAGTAAAGGTTTAAAATAGCTATTATATAGAGTAGTTCGGATTACTCTGCTGTATATTAATCAACTATTAAATATAACTTAGATATAATCCGCCCCTTTCAACAAAGGTCAGGAATCTACAAATGTTTAATCTAAAAAACTATTCAACAACAAATATAAAAAATGATATTTTATCAGGTAGCGTTGTAGCTATAGCTTTGGTACCAGAAGCTATAGCATTCTCTCTTATTGCAGGACTTAGTCCTATAATAGGATTGCATACTGCATTTATGCTGGGACTTATAACTGCTATTTTGGGAGGACGTCCCGGAATGATAAGCGGAGCAACAGGAGCAATTGCAGTTGTTTTGGTAGCATTAGTTGCAAAATACGGATATGAGTATATGTTGGTTGCTACTATCTTAGCAGGAGTTTTACAGATTTTGGTTGGAGTTTTTAAGCTCGGAAAATTCATAAGACTTGTACCTCAACCTGCAATGTACGGTTTTGTCAACGGTCTTGCTATTGTAATTGCTATGGCACAATTTCCTCTTTTTAAAGGAGAGGGATGGATAATGTATGCTCTAGTTGCTTTAACTATGGCTATAATGTACTTTGCACCAAGAGTTACAAAGGCACTTCCTGCTTCTTTGATAGCTATCATCATAGTTTCTGCTATTGCCATAAGCTTTGATTTGGATACTAAAAGAGTTGGAGATTTGGCAGATATTAGCGGTTCATTTCCTACTTTTCACCTTCCTCAAGTACCATTAAATTTTGAAACTCTAAAAATAGTTTTTCCATACTCCATAATTATTGCTCTTGTAGGGTTGATAGAGTCTTTACTGACTCTTTCCGTACTTGATGAGATGAGTGGTAATCGAGGAAGTGGAAATAAAGAGTGTGTAGCTCAGGGTATAGGCAATATGACTTGTGGTTCATTTGGTGCAATGGCAGGGTGTGCGATGATAGGACAATCTATTATCAACTTCACTTCAGGAGGATTGGGAAGACTCTCCGGTGTGGTAGCTGCTGTTTTGCTCATCCTTTTTGTTGTAAGTTTGTCTGATTATATATCGGTACTTCCTGTGGCTGTACTTGTAGGGATAATGTTTATGGTTAGTATCTCTACTTTTGAGTGGGCCAGTATAAAACATTTGAAGTTCATGCCCAAAAGTGATGCTTTTGTAGTTTTGGTTGTTACTGTTATAACGGTGTATGCTGATTTGGCAATAGCAGTTATTACTGGAGTCATAATCTCTGCTTTGGTATTTGCTTGGAAACATGCAAAGATTTATGCAAAAAGTTATATAGAAAAAGACGGTACAAAAGTATATGTACTTGACGGTCCTCTGTTTTTTGGTTCAGTCTCCTCTTTTAACGAAGTATTTGATGTAGAGAATGATCCTGTAAATGTGGTTATTGATTTTAAAGATGCAAGAGTTATGGATAGCTCTGGAGTTGAAGCTATCGATGCTATCACCAAAAAGTATAAACAAGCCGGTAAAAATCTAAAACTAAGACACTTAAGTCAAGACTGTATAAAAGCTCTTAAAATTGCAGGGAAGTATTGTACTTACGAAGAGGATAACCCAAGCTATATGGTTGCTAGGGATTATTAAAAATTATAATTTAAAACAGTTTTCATCTTTTTTAACCAATATATGTTACAAATCTACACTATAAATCCAAATAAATAAAATATTTTTCTTTTTAGCTTTATTAAATCTTATTTTTATAAACTAAATTATATAATAAAGCTAAATAAAATAATTAATCAAGGAGATCCGTATGGGTATCTCAATTCATCGTTATGATGCTGTTATTGTAGGAGCCGGTTTAGCCGGTCTTGCAGCTGCCAGAGAATTGGAAAGCAGAGGAAAACATGTATGTGTTTTAACAAAACTTCATCCTCTAAGAAGTCATTCCGGAGCTGCTCAGGGTGGTATCAATGCCGCTTTAAAAAGTGATGATAGTGTAAAATCTCATATATTTGATACTATAAAAGGCAGTGATTATCTTGCAAATCAGGAAGCTGTTGAGCTCATGTGCAGTGGTGCACCCGAAACCATAAGATGGGTAGAAAATATGGGAGCTGCTTTTAGTAGAGAAACAGACGGGACTATTGCCCAAAGACCTTTTGGAGGACAGTCTTTTCCCAGAGCATGCTATGCAAAAGACAGAACAGGACTTACCCTTCTTCAAACACTTTTTGAGCAGGCTCAAAGAGATGGTGTGGAGTTTTGGGATGAGTGGTATGTTGCTGATATCATATATAGTGGAAATGAGGAAAAAATTGTAAGCGGAGTTGTAGCATATAATCTTAAAACGGGACAAAAAGGTATATTTTATGCCAAAGCGGTGATGTTTGCTACAGGAGGGTATGCAAGAAGTTATGCTATCAACTCAAATGCACACGCAAATACCGGAGACGGATTATCTATAGTGGCTAGAAGAGGTATCCCTTTGAAAGATATGGAGTTTGTTCAGTTTCATCCTACAGGATTGGCGGGTACGGGTATTCTTATCAGTGAAGCTGCAAGAGGAGAAGGAGGAAGGTTGTTTAATTCTGAGGGAGAGAGATTTATGGAAAAATATGCTCCCGAGAAACTTGAACTAGGTCCTCGTGATTTGGTTAGCAGGTCTATAACAAGAGAGATTCTGGCCGGGAAAGGTGTAGGAAAAGACAAAGATGCTGTTTATCTTGATTTGACGCATCTTGGAAAAGATAAGATTATGGCAAAACTTCCTGAGCTTAGAGATTTGGCTCTTACATTTTTAGGCCTGGATATGATTGAAGAACCTATCTTGATAGCACCTACCGCACATTATTCCATGGGAGGAATTCCTACAGATGTTCACGGTAGAGTCAGATATGATATC
>CAYRRJ010000071.1:2978-6447 GCA_964426645.1 uncultured Campylobacterales bacterium
ATAATGTTAAGAGTTTCTATGCGGCAGGAGAGTGTGCTTGTGTAAGTGTTCACGGTGCAAACAGGCTTGGAGCCAACTCTTTGCTTGAAGCTCTTTTTTATGGAAGACATGTAGGGCAGACCATTATAAAAGATTTGGAAGAGGATAGATTTCTTACTCATAAAGAACCTGATGTAAAAGATGCAGATATAATGGTAAAGGAGATAGATAATCTTCTCTCTTCCTGCGGGAGTGAGAGAGTACCTCAAATAAGAGATGAGTTACAAAAAAGTATGACTGAAAATGCAGGTGTTTTCAGAACAGAAGAGAAGCTTCTCAAACAGAGAGAGATTATAAAAGAACTCAAACAAAGATATAAAAATGTAGCTATAGATGACAGGTCAAAAATCTACAATACTGATTTGCAGGAAGCTATAGAATTGGGACATATGCTTGATTATTCGGCTTTTATAGTTGAAGGTGCGATTTTAAGAAAAGAGAGCAGAGGATCTCACTTCAGAGATGATTATCCTAAAAGAGATGATGAAAACTTTTTAAAACATACATACTGTTATTTGAATGAGGATGGAAGTATAAGAGTTGATTACAAACCTGTAACCATTGGTAAGTATAAGCCAACAGAGAGAACATATTAGGATATTGATATGAAAAATTATGATATAAAAAGAGTAAATTTTAGAGTTTTCAGATATAACAAAGAGGTTGACAGAACTCCTTATTATGAGAGTTATTCTTTTGATGTTGCCCAAGACGAAGTTGTACTTGATATTTTAAATAAAATAAAGTGGAAAAAGGACGGTTCTTTCAGTTACAGAAGAAGTTGTAGGCACGGTATATGCGGAAGCTGTGCCATAAAGGTAAATGACAAACCTGTTCTATCCTGTAAAGAGAGAATATTTGATTTGATAGAGATTTTTGGATACGAACTTGTTTTTGAACCTCAGGATATAAAACATTCTATTAAAGATATGGTTGTTGACAAAGAGAGATTTTGGGATAAGTACAGTAGTGTAAAACCTTATCTTGTAGCTACAATAGACTCTCATCCAAAGTCCGAAACTATTATAAGTGAGAAAGAAGCCGAAAAACTTGATGAGGCTGATTACTGTATTCAATGCGGAAGTTGTTTTTATGCCTGTCCTGTTGTTCAGGTGAATTCAAATTATACAGGACCTGCTGCATTTGTGAAAGCATTTAGATTCAATAGCGATGTAAGAGACAATGCAAAAAGGGACAGGATTGAGATAATAAACAGAGAAAATAGTGGTGTTTGGGATTGTGTCAAATGTTATGAGTGTGCAGAAGCATGTCCAAAAGAGCTTTCTCCTATAGATAAAATAACAAAACTTCATAATCAGATTTTTGAAGAAAATATGGCAAAAGACAATATTGCAACCAGACATGCCGTCGGTTTTAAAGATTCTATTGCAAAACACGGTTTTTTGGATGAAGGAGAGCTTGTTCGGTATTCCGAAGGAAATTTGGGAGTTTTAAAACATGTTCCCGAAGCTTTACACATGTTAAAAAATGGAAAACTTATCATGCCTTGGCAGATGCCCAAATCCGAAAAACTTGATGAGGTTGAAAAGCTGATACAGATATCATCAACAGTAAAATTCAAATAAGGAAGCTTTATGAAAAATTTAAAATATGCATTTTTTGTAGGTTGTACACCAAAGCAAAGTACTCCTGAGCTTATGCAGTCAACACTGGCTATTGCAGAGGCTTTTGACATAGAGCTTGTAGAACTTGTAGAAGCTACTTGCTGTGGTGCTTCTCATATGCAGGATTATGATGATTTTCTCTCTTTGGTTTTAAATGCCAGAAATATATGTTATGCAGAAAAAAGAGGGTTGAGCATAGTAACGGTTTGTAATACATGTCAGCTTAATCTGGCAACGGCAAAACATAGACTGGATAGCGATGAAGAACTTAGAAAACGGGTAAATGAAAAATTGAAAGAAGTTGGATTGGAATATAAAGGAACTTCGGAAATCAAGCATTTTTTATATGCTTTGATAGATGATTTTGGTATAGACGCTATAGCTTCGAGAGTAAAAAATCCTTTGAAAGATATTTATATTGCACCTTTTTACGGTTGTCACAACATAAGGCCACAGGAGGTTCACGGCTCTTCCAACGGAAATGAAGACCCATACAGACCCACCTCCCTGGACAGACTTATAGTGGCACTTGGAGGGCATAGTGTAGAGTATGGACATAAAAACAAATGTTGTGGTTTTCATGTTGAATTACAGGCTCCGAAAACTGCAAATAGAATTTCGGGAAGTGCTATGCTTGATGCAATAGAAAACAATGCTGATACTATGGTTACACCATGTCCTTTGTGTCATTTGAGATTGGATGTCCAGCAAAAAAATATAAGCAAGGAGATGGGGGAAGATGTCTCTATCCCGATACTTCATATGCCTCAGATGGTAGGTTTGGCTTTGGGCATATCACCGGAAAAACTTGGTATAAAACACAATATTGCAAAAGTTGATTTTATGTAACATCAGATACTAAAACTACATAGATTTACTCTACAAATAGAAAGCAGAGAAGAAAAAGGTTCTGTTTTTAGTATCTTATTTTAAATTCTATTTTGGTACAATAGAATTTAAAATTAAGGAAAAAAATGAGCGAAGAGATAACCGATATAACGGATGTGGTCTTAGATCACATGATGAATCCCAGAAATTACGGAGAGATAAAAGATCCCGATTGTTGCGGTATCGGATATGATGAGGGTAGCGGAGAGTATGTGGTGGTTTATCTTAAGGTAAAAGAGGGAAAAATAGAGGATTTCAAATTTTCCGCACAAGCTTGTCAAGACACGATAGTAGCAGGTTCTATGTTTAGTGAAATGGTTTTGGAAGATACCTTAGAAAATGCCAAAAAGGCTCTAAATTTGGTAAAAGAGAAGATAAAAGATGCTCCAAGCAGACAAAGAGCCTGTACTTCGTTGGTTTTGACGGCGTTTGAAGCCTGTTTGATTAATTATGAAAACAGACTAAGTGGAGTTGATGAGGAGTTGCATAAACTCAAAATGAAAGAGAGTTGTGAAATAGGAGAAGAAAGTGAGTGAGATTTTTAGATTAAAACATGAGTTGTGGCTAAAGATGCTCTTTAGCTCTTTTGCTATAAAAGATGACAAAATAAAAGACAAGCTGTACGATTTTTCGCAGATACTGTTTCGTCATATGAAATGGATAGCGAAAGATTTGAAGCAAAAAGGCGTAGAGTACGATTACGATAAAGAGAGTATCGATATAGTAAAAAAGAACAATTTTGAATTTTTCGGGTTTTTGGCTGAGGAGTTGCAAAATATTTCTAAATTTTATGAAAAAAGTGAACTCTACGAGAGAATCAAAAGAGATGAGGAGTATATGCTCTTTTATGTCCGAAATCTAATGAAAAACAGTAAAAACGATGCGAAAGTAGCGGCATTTGACAAGAGTAGAAGATA
>CAYRRJ010000072.1:0-6341 GCA_964426645.1 uncultured Campylobacterales bacterium
TGGTTTTGAGTGATGATGAGCATGATTTTAAGCATATCGACGGAGGGTTTGTCTATCAAGAGAGTGACAAAGTAAGTGATGACGAAGTAAAAAATGCAAAATGCGTAAGTGATAAAAAAGCGACTTTGGAAGAGTTAAAAGATTTGGAGATAGCATACAAGGTTGCCTCCCTTACCAAATCCAACTGCGTAGTGTATGTTAAAAATAGTGCTATGGTAGCTATTGGAATGGGTATGACAAGCAGAGTCGATGCCGGTAAATGTGCACTTTTAAAAGCTCAAGAGATGGGGCTGGATGTAAAAGGGTGTTCAATGGCTAGTGAAGCTTTTTTCCCGTTTAGAGACTCCATAGACAATGCGGCAAAAGCAGGGGTAAAAGCGATAATTGAGCCAGGTGGTAGCATAAGAGACGATGAAGTGATAAAAGCTGCAAACGAGCACGGGATAGCGCTCTATTTTAGTGGTGTAAGACACTTTTTGCATTGATAATTATCAATGCAAAACAGTTGTTTTATATATATAATCTCTTTTCTTAAAAAATTTACTTTATTGTTAAGATTTTATGATAAAATATAGTTTGAGATATTTGGAAAGGAAGTTTAATTATGAAAAAAGGTATTGGATTTAAGATTGGTATAACCCTTGTCCCTTTGCTTCTTGTTAGTTTTACAGTTTTACAGTATATTATAATAAATGAATTTGAAAAATCATCAGAAAAACAGACTGAGAAAAGTCTTGATCTACTAAGCCATTCTGTTTTTCAGACAGTAAGAGCAGCGATGAATCTCGGTGACAGAGAGATGATAAAAAATTCTCTAAAGACTGCTGAAAGTATGAAAAATATAGACAAACTGACTATTCATCCGTCACAGTCGGTTATAGATACATTTGGTATAGAAGACAAGTTTACAAATGCCCCTACTATACTTGATATTTTTAAGAGTGCAAAAACAAAAAATATACCTATATATGACGGGCAAAATCACAAGATGAGGCTTTTAAGACCATTGGTTGCAGAAAAACTGTGTTTGGATTGTCATGCCGGTAACAAAGAGGGTGATGTTTTGGGGGTGATGGATTTGACTTTTTCTCTCAATGATACAGACACGAGTATCAATAACAGCAGTTTGAAATTTTTGACTATATTTATAATTTCACTTATTATAATCTCTCTTTTGGTTATGCTTGTTCTAAGACAGGTTGTAGGGAATCCGATAAATTCTTTGCTTGAAAGAGTAAAAGACCTCTCAAGTGGAGATGGAGATTTGACAAAGAGGGTTGAAATTGAAAGTAATGATGAGTTGGGAGAAGTTGCCAGACATATCAATCTTTTTATAGAAAAGATAAGATCTACGATTCTAAAATCACAAAATACAGCACATAATGTTGAAAATACAGGTGTAGAGCTGGAAAAAAGTGCCAAGGATATATCACACAGCGCTCTTGAACAAACCGAACAGGTTGGCAAAACCATGGATATAATGAGTGGTATGAAAAAAGAACTTGACTACTCCAAGGATATGTCGTTAAAAACAACAGAAGATAATATGGCTTCATTTGAGATTTTGGAAAAGATGACAAACTCTTTGAATGAAGTAGTACACAGTATCCAAAACTCTAGTATCCAAGAGGAAGAGATGTCCGGTAAGATTCAGGAAGTTGTATCACAAACCGAGCAGATAAAAGGTGTGCTTGATATGATAAAAGAAATCGCCGACCAAACTAATCTTCTTGCGCTTAATGCAGCTATAGAAGCAGCTAGAGCAGGGGAGCATGGTCGTGGTTTTGCCGTGGTTGCCGATGAAGTGAGAAAACTTGCAGAGAGAACCCAAAAGTCTCTTTCAGAGATAGATGCGACTATAAGTATAATAGTCCAGGGCGTTATGCAGCTTAGTGAAGATATGCAGAAAAATGCCAAAAATATATCTGAAGTTTCTGCAAGAGCAGAAGATGTGAAGGTTGAGGCAGAAGAGACCAAGATAAAAACAAAAGATGCCATATCCATCTCCAAAGAAGCGTCAAACAGAGTTACTGAGATTTCAAAAATGACTAAAGATATGATGAAAAATATGGAAAAAACCTATGAAATCTCAAATAACAATGAAAAAATAGCCAACGAGCTTACAAATATATCTGAAAAGATGTCAAGGATTTCAAAATCACTGGATAGTGAGCTTTCAAAATTTAAAGTATAGGAGTTATTCTCCTATACTCTCAAGTTTTTCTTCAATCGTTAAGTACTCTTCAATTAGAGGCTCTAGCTCATCTCTTTTTTTGTCCAATTCTTGACTAAGCTCACTTAACCCTCTTTTTTGGTAACATTCCGGATTTTCCAAACATCTTTCAAGTTTTTCTATCTCGTTTTCCAATCTTTCTATTATATTCGGTAGCTCTTCATAGGCCTTTTTCTCTTTGTAGCTTAGCTTTGTAGGATTGTTTTGTTTGTTTTTTGTTTTTTGTTCACTCTTTACATGTAAAGAATCAAAATTTTCCAATTCTTTCAACTCTTTTTCAATTTCCAGATACTCGCTGTAACTTTGGTAACTCTCTTCTACAACTCCTTCTCCTTTGAAAATAAAGAGTTTTTGAGCGATTTTATCCACAAAATATCTGTCATGACTTACAAATATGACAGCTCCCTGAAAACTTAAGATATATTCTTCCAGTATGTTTATGGTAGGTATATCAAGGTCATTGGTAGGCTCATCCATTATAAGGGCATCTATTTCTTTGGTAAACAGAAGTGCCAAAGCTACTCTGTTTTTTTCTCCACCGCTTAAAATACCTATTTTTTTATCTAAAAATTCTTTTGGAAAAAGGAAGTTTTTAAGGTATCCGTAAACATGCATATTTTTGCCTTTGACATCAACTCTGTCACCTCCGTTTGGACAAAATGTCTCTATGATGTTTTTCTCATCATCCAAAACTTTTCTTTGCTGGTCAAAATATCCTATTTTAAAATCACCTTTTTTAAACACGCCACCGTCAACCTCCAGTTCTCCAAGTAAAATCTTTAGAAATGTACTCTTTCCGCTACCGTTTTTTCCGACTATAGCTATCCTGTCTTTTTGCAAAATTCTTGTGGAAAAATTTTCTATGAGCTTTTTATTTCCAAGTGTTTTGGATATATCATACATTTCAAAAAGCATTTTTTGTCTGTTTACGGATTTGGTTTGATTGAAGCTTTTAACCTCTCTTTCCAATTCAAGTTTTATCTTTCTTATAAGTGAAGGGTTTGATTTTGCTTTTTCTCTGAGCTCAAAAACTCTTTTTTTCCTTCCTTCATCTCTTTTAAGTCGTGCTCTGACTCCTCTTTTGAGCCACTCTTCTTCTCGTTTCAAAAGTTTTAAGAGATTTTCATGCTCCTTTTTTAAAGAGTGTAGAAGCATCTCTTTTGCCTGTAGATACTCTTTGTATCCTCCGTTAAAGCTTCTTAGTTTACAATCTTCTATCTCAACTGTTTTTGTAGCTATGTTGTCTATAAAGTATCTGTCATGGGATATAAATACTATGGTGAATTTTTCTTTTTGCAGTATCTCTTCCAAAAATTCGACCATATAGACATCCAAATGATTTGTCGGCTCATCCAGAAGAAGAATATCAGGCTTTTTCAGAATCAGACCTGCCAGAGTGACTCTTCTTTGTTCTCCACCGCTGAGTAGATTTACAGGACGGTTTTCATACTCTTTGAGTTGGAATTTTTGTAATACTCTCTCTATCTTGTCATCAAGATTCCATGCTTCGTGAACATCCAGAAAAGTACTTAACTCTTCCTGCCTTTTTAGCAACTCTTTGTTATCAAAATCTTTTGATAGAGTTTGAAGTATATCATCATACTCCTCTTTTGCTTTTTTTAACTCTCTGAGTTCGGCTTCTATGGCATCTTTTACACTTATATTATCTTCAAAAACCGGTGTTTGGGAAAGCATATCTACTTTTATGCCGTTTTGTATAATTCTTCTTCCTGTATCAGGTTGCAAGGTACCGTTTATGATTTTCATAAGAGTAGATTTCCCGCTTCCGTTTTTACCTATAATTGCGATTTTTTCACCTTCATTTATAAAAAAATCTATCTCTTTAAGTATCTCTTGCTGTTCATAGGATTTGCTAACTTCAAGTAAATCAAGCAGTGCCATATGTCTCCTTTGTAAAGGTGTAATTTTAGCAATATTTAGATACAATTGCAAAAAAATATTCAAGGTTTAAAATGTTATTGATTTTGACTATAATATATACACTTTACATCTTTATAAGATTTTATGCAAGTATTATGGAGATAGGGTATGTTGCAAAAGCAAAAAAAGGAAACCCTGTTATCCTGAACTTCTCCAGTTTTTTAAAAGCAGGCAATTACAGAATAGCTACTCAAAAAATGGAACTGGTTTCCATCCTTTATGATTTGCTTATTTTCTTTTGGTGGATCGGTGTTGGTTTGGATACTTTGGACAGATATTTGAGTGTGGATGATGTCTTGTTGAAAACAGTTTTATTTGTTGATATTTTTATTGCGGTAAATTATATCTTTTCACTGCCTTTTGATTTGTATAAAACTTTTGTTTTGGACAGGGAATTTGGTTTTTCTACTATAGACATCAAAACTTATATAACCGATCAGATAAAAAGTTCAGTGCTTTTTTTGGTATTTGGCACTCTTGTAATATGGTAATTGGCTTGAATAATAGTTAGTTTTTCAAACTGGTGGATATGGGAATTTTAGTTATTATTTGCTATAATTTATTTTATCAATGCCGTATATCCGATACTGATAGCTCCTATATTTAACAAGTTTTCACCTTTGGAAGACAAAGATTTGGAAGATTCCATAAAAAATCTTTTGTCAAAGGCAGGACTTAGAAGCAGTGGTGTTTTTACACTTGATGCGAGTAAAAGAGACAAAAGGCTTAATGCCTATTTTGGAGGACTAGGAAAGTCAAAAAGGGTTGTTCTTTTTGATACTTTGGTAGAAAAGCTCAGTAAAAATGAATTGCTTGCGGTACTAGGACATGAGTTGGGACATTTTAAACACAAAGATATCATTAAAAATATAGCAGTCAGCGGATTTATGATGTTTGTGATGTTTTGGATATTTGGCAATTTGCCTGATGATTTGTTTTTGGAACTAGGTTTACAAAAGAGTCCATATATGATAATAGTCTTTTTTATACTTCTCTCACCTGTGGTATCTTTTGTATTTATGCCTTTGGTCGGTATGATAAGCCGTAAAAATGAGTTTGCTGCGGATGAATATGGAAGTGAATGTGAAAGCAGGGAAGCTTTGAGCTCTGCTTTGATGAAGCTTGTTGATGAAAACAAATCTTTTCCTCTTTCTCATCCTCTGACAGTTTTTTTGTACTTTACTCATCCTCCTTTGGTTCAAAGACTTAAGAAACTTGGTGTAAATATAGAGGAAAACAAAGAACATATGGAAGAGTCTTGCCCCGAATAAGAGAGATAATAAAAAATAGCTCACAGCGGATAAAAGATGTAACTGAGATTCCCAAAAAAGAGGTCATTATGCTTTTATCCTATTTTTTAAAAAAAGATACGGTATGGATAATGACTCATGAAGATGAGGATGTCGATATCCCCCAAGAGTTCTTTGGGGCTTTGAAAAAAAGAGAAGAGTTTTATCCTTTGGAGTATATAACCAAAAGTACACAGTTTTACTCAAAAGATTTTTATACCGATGATAGGGTCTTGATACCGCGTCCCGAGAGTGAGATACTTGTAGATAAGGCTATTCTTACATGTAAAGAGTTTGATTTTCCTAAAGTGGCAGAGATAGGGACAGGAAGTGGAATACTCAGTATAACTTTGGCTCTAATGGTTGAAAAGATAAAAATTACAGCTACAGATATATCAAAAGATGCTTTGGAAGTTGCAAAAATAAATGCAGAAAAACACAAGATTGATAGTAAAATAACATTTGTACATACAAATCTTTTAGATGGTATAGATGAAAAACCTGATATTTTAATCTCTAATCCTCCATATATAAAAAGAGATGAAAGTTTGGATAAAAATCTTTCCTATGAGCCTGATTTGGCACTTTTTGGGGGAGAAGAGGGGGATGAGCTTTTAAAAAAGATTATAGATATAACAATAAAAAGAGATATAAAATATCTTATTTGTGAGATGGGCTATGACCAAAAAGAAAAGATAGAAAGATACTGTTCAGATTTTTACAATGTAAAACTTGAGTTTTATAAAGATTTGGCAGGATTTGACAGAGGTTTTATATTAGACTTCTTGCAAAACTCCTAAAAGTCTCAGAGGAGTAAAAAGTAGTAAGATAGTGCAAAATAAATTTTTAAGCCTAGCCATAGCTAAGGTTAAAATATT
>CAYRRJ010000073.1:0-6334 GCA_964426645.1 uncultured Campylobacterales bacterium
CCCCGATGGTAAGATAGATATACCGTCTCATACTGGAAGAAGAGGCGCAGTTAAATATACAGATTTTGCTATAAATGAACTTATACAAAAAGCTTCAAAGAAACCTTGGTTTAAAGATACACTATTTGTTATAGTAGCTGATCATAATGGAGGAAGTGCGGGAAAAACATCTCTTCCGATTTGGAGATACAAGATACCTCTTATCATTTATGCACCATATCTTATAAAATCCGAAAGAGTTTCCAAGCTCTCTTCTCAGGTTGATTTAATGCCAACTCTCTTTTCTATACTTAATTGGAGTTATGAGAGTAAGTTTTATGGGGATGATATACTCTCAAAAGATTTTAAACCAAGAGCTTTTATAGGGAACTACCAAAAACTAGGTTATGTGGAAGGTAAGAAACTTCTGATTTTAAAACCGGATAAAAGCGATGAAGAGTATGAAATAGTAGAACAGAAGTTACAAAGTAACAGGTATAAGAAAAAAAGTATAGATAAAGAGTTGGAAGATAAAGCAATAGTCTATTATCAAAGTGCAAGTTATCTGTATAAACACCGTTTAAATAGATGGAGTAAATAGATTTTAAATTGGGTTTCATATCTTTTTAAAAATATGAAACCCTGATTTTATAGCTTTAAATCTGTTTTTGTCAATACCATTTGCATCTGCATGTCCTAAGAATAAAACTCCATCTTTTTTGAGTAGATTATGAAAAATCTCCAATGCTTTCTTTTTATCATTTTGATTGAAATAAATAAGCATGTTTCTGGAGAAAATTATATCAAAGGCTCCTAATCTGGTAGCTAGATTTGGATCAAACAAATTGGCATTTAGAAAATTGGCATATTTTATCAGTCTTTTGTCAATCTGATAAAAATTTCCTATTTTTTTAAAATATTTTTCTAAAATATGTTTGGGTAGTTTTTCTATACTTCTTTCTGTATATAAACCTTGTTTAGCTTTTTTAATCATTTGAGAATCTATATCAATTCCCAAAAGTTCTATATTTGTTTTGTGAATGATATTGTCATCTTCCAAAATAGATAACATTATTGAGTATAATTCTTCTCCGCTGGAAGTTGGTAAGATAAGTATTCTTATATGTGGAGTAGAGTAAGATTTTTCTAAAATATTTGGCAGGATTTCCTTACAAAGAATAGCAAACTGTTCGTATTCTCTCCAAAAGTAAGTTTCATTGATAGTGATTGCATTTATAAGCTCTTGAGTCAGTTTTTCATCTTTTTGAAAACGAACTTTATGATAGAAATTTGAAAAGTTTTGTATATCATTTTTAATCAGTATATTTTCTATTTTTCTTTTAAATCTTTTTAATTTTTCATCTTCTAAAAATACCCCGGTTTGTTTATGGATAAAAGATGCTATTTTTTTAATTCTTCCAAGGATAAATCTATACTACTATTTTGTACCATATTTTATTATCTCATCTAATATATCATTAAAATCCAGTACCTTTACGGCACCGCCTCTTTCATAAGCTTCTTTTGGCATACCGTAAACTACAGCACTTTTTTCACTTTCGGCTATAGTGTAAGCTCCTTTTTTTCTAAGAGCAACCATACCGTCAGCTCCATCATCCCCTATACCTGTTAATTCAACTGCAAGAATTTTTTTTACAGGCAGTATCTCGGCTGCACTAAAAAACATCTCATCAACCGAAGGTACAAAAAAGCGGTTGTTGATATTTGATGCTAGTTGAACAAAATATGAGTTTAGCTTTTTTCTAAAATGGAGATGTTTTCCTCCTTTTGCAATAATAATTCTGGATTTCTTTAACTCTATTGAATTATCGGCCTCTAAAACTTCAACTTTGGAGAGAGTGTTTAATCTCTTTGCAAAATTTGCCGTAAATTCGGTAGGCATATGTTGTACTATGCAAACTGCGTGAGGATAACCATCAGGAAGAGTTTTGCAAATTTGCTCTATAAGTCTCGGTCCACCGGTTGAAGCACCGATTAGGACAAATCCCATATCTATATTTGTATCTATGTCTGTATTGTGTAGCTTGAAAGGTTGAAGATTGTTTTTTAGTTTTTTGGGTGTAATTAAGAGAGCATTTTTTATCTTTGTCAATATTTCGTTAGATACTTTTGCTATCTCCAGAGAATTTTTAGGTTTTGGTATATAGTCAATTGCTCCTATCTCCAAAGCTTCAAAAGTTATATTTGCATTATTTGTGGTAAATGAGCTTATCATAAGGACTCTTGTTGGAAATTCTTTCATTATAATTTTAAGAGTCTCTATACCATTTAAAACAGGCATTTCAAAGTCTAAAGTAACCAAAGAGAAATAACTCTCTTTTAGTTTATCTATTGCTTCTTGGCCATTTTTTGCAATCTCTACACTGTATCCCGCTTCTTCTAAAAGTTTGGTGAGATATCTCCTTATCACAGCAGAGTCATCAACTACCAAAATTCTTTTTTTTATCAAATTTTTACTCCATACTTACCAGATGTTTTTCATTGATTATTGGGATAGCCGTATCATTATGGATAATTGCACCATTTATTATATTGTTTTCTATTGATTTATTGATTTTTTCTTTATCTATCAAGACTATATCATCTATTTCATCTATAACAAATGCTGCTATTTTATCTTCATATTCTATAAAAATAGACTGGGTTTCGTTTTCCTTATTTTTTACATTTAGGATATTTTCCAGTGTTAGCAGGCTTACTGCATTTTTATTCCAGGTTGTTATGAATTTTGTATTATTGCCCATAACTATAGATGAAGATTTGGTTTTTGGTAGTGTATCAGTTTCAGCTACTTTTCTTATAAATTCCATTGAAATAGCAAATTGTATATTCTGGATTTTAAAAATCAGAAAAGATGATTTTTTATTTTTACTTTCTGAAACTATATCGGTTTTTATATTATTTAAACTTTCTTTGATATAGTAACTTGGATTTATGATAGCTACAACTCTTTTTTTGTAGTTGTAAAAAGCTTTGATATGGCAGTCTGTACTTTCGACGTATTCCAGTTTGGATTCACTGAAACTTTCTATATCTTCTATTTTATCAACTTCAATACCAAAATTTTTATTCCCTGTCTCAACAACAACTATATCTTCAGCTTTTTTGGGATTGTCAATATTTGCTATTTTGATAATCTCATCTCTGACAGCTATCGTTCCTTTCATCTTTTGTTCTTTATCCTCAAGAGGAAAGAGTTTGGAAGTGTTTTCGATGACTTCTCTTACATGTAAGGATTCTATTGCATATATATTTTCTCCTATATAAAAAAGCAGATAGTCTTTTTCCTTGTATTCTCTTGTTTTGTTGTTATTTTTCACATTAGATTTTGTATATTTACTCATTGAAGGGATATGGTATTTTTCCAAAAGAGGTATAGGCTCTATTTCGTTAATTATTATATCTTTTGCTTTGTAGTGGTTTATGGTTGTTTCTTTAGTTGAAAGTTTTACTCCGGTTACGGCGATTTCCACATCTTCTATTTTTATAATTTCATCTACCAAAAGTCCGTAATGAGAGTTATTTTTGTTTTTAATAACAATTACACTTTTTGGAGTTGACAAATCAAGGTTTTTATCGCTGTATAGAGTGGCAGTATCTAAAAGCATCATAACATCACTGTTATATCTGACAATACCGATAACAGATTCATGAAATGCTTTGAGAGGCATATAATGCTCTAATTCAAAGACATATTCTACTTCATTGGTATTTAAACAAAACAGGTCATCAAAAAGCTTGAACTCTAAAACAGAAGTTTTCATTATTTATCCTTTAATAAAGATGCAACCTCTATAAGTTCACTTACATTATTTGCCATAGTTTGGGCAATATCCGTAATATGTTCAACCGCTATTTTTGATTCTTTTGCATTGTTAAGTGATAATTCTGCGGCGGTTACAGTCTGTTTTGCACCAACCTTGGCTTGTTCCAGAGCATTGTCGATTTCACTGAGTTTTGCAGATATATCATTGAAAACTGCTATATTATTGTCAAGTTCATTTGAACTGTTATCCATATCAGAGGACAGTATGATTAAATCTTCAGCTTCTTTTATACCCAGTAATTGCATTTTATCGATAAGTTCTATGATGTTTTCGGTTTCATCTTCCAAATTGTCGATGATATCGTTTATCTGATCCAAGTTTTCTTCAGAGTTTTCAGCAAGACTTCTGATATCATTACTGACTACGGAGAATCCTTCTCCAAGCTCTCCTATTCTCATTGCTTCAACTGAACCATTGATAGATAGTGCAGCAGTTTGTACTATTGTCAATTCTATTTTTCTGAGTATCTTTTTTAGATATTTTATACTTTTCTTTGTCTTTTTTGCTTTTGATAGGATATCATTACTGTTTGCAAGATTTGTTTTAGATTCAAGTCCTGCTTTTGTAATAGCTTCTATACTTCTTTGAAATTCAATTTTTCTTTTGGCAAGACTCTCATTGACATATTTTATAATTTCAATAATCTTATCAACGGTTTCATTTGCATTTTCTGATATCTGTGCATTTTTGTATGCATCATCTTTTGAAATTGCCGCCGCTTCTTCTATCTGCTCAAGTGCAACGGCACTTTGTTTCATAGAGTTTTCAATCTCTTCTATAGCTGAACTTAGCTCTTCTGCCGCACTTGCCAAATCGTTTGTCAAATCAGAGTTTTCTTTGTCATTTTGAATTTTTTCTGCAAGAGATTCAAGCATTTTTGCAGCAGAATTTGATTGGTTAAATGCTGTTGCCTGCATAGAGATTGTCTGTGTTACTTCGCTAACTGCTCCTGCACTCTCTTCTGCAGCACTCGCTATTGTTTCACTTGCTTGTTGCATTTTAAAGATTTCTTCATCAAGTTTTTGGAACTCTTTTGCACTTTTAGATACTTTTTCTACTATAGTTATAAGATTTTTTATCATCTCTTTCATAGAGTCTGCGTTTGTATTTGCTTCTTTTGATGAAATTTCTATTGATTCTTTTGTTAGTGTTATAGTTGATTGGATACTGTTTACATACTCTTGAATTTCTAAAACAACACCTTTGATATCTTGAGCATATCCGTTTGATTTTGCAGATAGATCTCTTATCTCTTTTGCCATTATGGAAAAACTTTTGCCTTTCTCTTTTGCTCTTGTAGCTTCAATAGCAGCATTTAATGCCAAAAGAGAAGTTCTTTTTGCCAGTTTCGTTATAAGATTTACTGCTTTTGATATCTCTTCAGATGCATCTTTAAGTTTATCTCCGGCATTATTTACCTCTTGGGCACTTTTAGAGATTTTTAGCATATTTTTAGATGAGTCTATTACTTTGTCTGCAGAAGACTGTATGGAATTTTCCAATTCTTTGATATTTGTTAGTGATTGGTTGCTCATATTTAGAATTTGAGTGGAGTTTTGTTTGATTTCATTAACTGCACCAAGACTTTCTTCAGCAGCACCAGCACTTTCTTCAGCAGCAGCCGCAATGTTTTCCATAGTGCTTTTTAGCTCTTCTATAGCACTGAGTCCGTCAGTTGTTGAACTTAAAAGTTCTTTTGCTGTAGAGTTTAATATATCAATCTGCTCATTTGATGTTGTATCTGTATTTTTTTCTTCTTGTATTGTTGTTTCTGTATCTGTTTTTTCCTCTTCTCCAAGGATAGAATCTATAAACGGCATAATTAATCCTTTGTAGTGGTTTGAAAAAATAAACTATTAGAAATAATTATATACAATTTTATTTAAAAAAACTTTATAATTTTTCATTATTTTGTAAGTAGAATAGTTTTAAAATCATTTTTGGGATAAGCTATGTTGTTATGTATTTTCATTAGTTGATATAATAAGGATTTTTTATGATTGGATATAATGATTTAAAAATAAAAGTTATAAAATTAGTAGGTTTCTATATAGTATTAATGCTATGTTTTACTATTATTGGTACACTTTATTATAATTACATGACTATAAAAGAGAGTGTTAAAAAAATGACAGAAAATGAGACTAAAGATTTAATAACTCTTTTTAAGCATATAGATGATGGCTTCTCTGATAAAAGTGTAAGAAAACTGGAGTATGAGATAGTGAAAAAACTGAGAGAAAATCATTTGAATTATATAAAATTTTATAGAACTTCTTTGAAAGGTGTGAATAGAGTTAATAGTCTGGATAAAAAAGGGGTATTTCATCTAGATATAAACAATTTGTTAAAAGGAGAAAATCAGAGTATTCTTGATATAGGCTTAAACAGGATAAGTTTGGAAACAATTTTACCAATAAAAGACAGTTTAAATAAAAAAGTCATAGGTTATCTTGCTGTAAGATACGATGTTCCCAAAGAGAAATTAAAGAAAATCAAAAGTAGTA
>CAYRRJ010000074.1:0-6324 GCA_964426645.1 uncultured Campylobacterales bacterium
TTTGATAGTGATGGCGGGGTCATTTTTGGGATTTGGTTTGTTAGAACCCTCTTTTTGGAGTTGGTCAAATATGTTCTCTATTTTGCTTGGTATCACAATAGTAGGTATCTTGGCAATCGGAGTTACATTTCCACTTATAGTTGACGGGTTTGACCTCTCTATAGGTTCGACTGCCGCAATATGTGTTATGATATCTTCATATGTTATGGTTGTTTTAAATCTTAATTATATGTATGCAATTATACTCTCTATTTTACTGGGAGTTACTATAGGACTTATAAACGGACTTTTGATTGTAAAAGCAAAAATTCCTGATTTACTGGCAACTTTGGGTATGATGTTTTTGATTCAGGGACTTCAGCTTATACCATCAGCCGGTATGTCTATAGGTACAGGAATGATGTTGGCAGACGGGACTGAAGCCGAGGGAGAATTTGCACAAGAGTTTTTATTTCTAGGACAGGGTAGGATATTTGACCTTATTCCTATTCCCGTAATTGCTTTTACAGTTGTAGCTATTATTGCTTATTTTATACTTCAATATACAAAATGGGGAAGAATTCTTTATGCAATAGGAGGAAATGAAAAAGCAGTAAAATTGGCTGGGGTTAATGTTGAGAGATTTAAGATTGCAGCTTATGTGATATCCGGAACATTATCAGCAGTTGCCGGAATTTTACTAGCCGCTAGAATAGGAAGAGGGGATGTTACAAGTGGTGGCGGATTGTTGCTTGATGCAGTTGCGGCTGCATTGATAGGATTTGCAGTACTTGGGGTAAAAAAACCAAATGCCCTGGGAAGTGTTGTCGGAGTTATTTTTATAGGTATGCTTTTAAACGGGCTTACTATGTTGTCGCTTCCTTACTATACACAGGACTTTATAAAAGGTTTGGTATTGGTTGCGGCATTGATATTTACATTTGGATTGTCAAAATCAGAAGTTTAAAAATAAAAAACTTTTAAAGGAGATATTATGAAAATGAAGTTTTTAGTTGTATGTTCGCTCATACTCGGTCTTTTTGTTGGTGCAAACTCTATGTTTGCAAAAGGTTTAAAAGGTGCACCGCCTCCGTTTGACGGTTCTAAAAAAGTACATGTTGCTTTGATTAGACAGATGACAGAAGGTGAATTTATGCAGACTTACAGAGCCGGAGCTCAGATTCAGGCTGATTTGATGGGTATAAAGCTTACAGTTTTTGGTAAAAGTATGGATAATCAGGCTGAAGCAAACTTTGTTTATCAGGCTATTAACATGGGTGTTGACGGTATCATCATTGACCATGGTCTGAGTGAAACTATGATGAAACCTGCGGCTGACGCTGTAAAAGCAGGTATCCCCGTAGTTGCTTTTGATGTTGATTTGAAAAATCCTGCTATTCCTCAGATAGCTCAGGATGATGAACTTCTTGGAATGTTGGCTTTAAAACAGCTTGTTAAGGATTTTAACGGAAAAGCAAATGTGGGATATGTAAGTATTGCAGGAATTTTACCACTTGATAAGAGAGATAGAAGTTGGCAGAAAATTAAGAAAGAGTATCCTGAAATCAAAGAGATTGTAAAAACAGGAACTCTAGAGTCTCCTATAGCTGCAAAAAATGCTGACCAGGTAAAAGCAGTTTTAAGAGCTCATCCGGAAATCAATGCTTTCTTTGCTCCTTATGATGAGCTTGGAAAAGGCGTTGTTTTGGCTCTTAGAGAACTTAGAATGCAGGATAAGGCAAAGGTATATACTGCAGATATATCTACTCAGGATATAAGAGAGATGATTAAGCCTGATTCTCCGTGGGCTGCTACTGCTGCAACCAATCCGGCTGCAATAGGTGCTGTTTCAGTTAGAGCGATAGCTCTCAAGATAGCGGGAATAGATGTACCAAAAGACATTCTTATCCCTCCTATGCTTTTCACTGCAAAAGATTTAAGAAAAATGAATATTAAAAACATGAAGCAGTTAAGAAAGAAATTTCCTGAATTCAACAGTGTTGATTTGTTGACTTATCCTTGGATTCCTATTGACAAGAAAGGATTGTTTTAATAATGAATAATATAGAGAAACTTTTAAGCTCTATTCCCAAAGCTCTCAGCTTCGATAAGGAAGAAGACAGGTTTTATATATTGGACCAGACAAAGCTTCCTACTGAAGAAATTATTGAAGAACAGACAGGTTTGGAGCAGGTTTATGACTCTATATATCAACTCAAGGTAAGAGGAGCACCGGCTATAGGAATAGCTGGTGCATACGGTTTGCTTATAAGTTTGAAAGAACATTTGGATAAACCTTTGGATGAGTTTTTGGATATTGTTCATAAAAATGCGGAGTATCTAAACAGTTCTCGTCCAACAGCTGTAAATCTCAGTTGGGCACTTAAAAAATTATCAAAAATAGCCGATGAATTTGATAAAAGTCTAAGTACAAAGGAGTTATATTCCGTTTTAAGGCAAGAAGCTATAGCTATACATGAGAGTGATATCAAAACTTGTAGGCAGATTGGCGAATACGGAAGTGAGTTGATAAAAGAGGGTGATGGTGTTTTAACCCTGTGTAATGCAGGAGCTCTGGCAACCGGAGGAATAGGTACAGCTTTGGCTCCTATGTATGTTGCTTGGAGTAAAGGTGTCAGATTTAAAGCTTATTCCAGTGAAACCAGACCCCTTTTACAGGGGGCTAGAATAACTTGTTGGGAGTTAAATAAATTTGGTGTGGATACAACAATGATAGTTGATAGTGTATCTTCATATCTTATGAAACTTGGAAAAGTGGATATGATAGTAGTAGGAGCAGACAGAGTAGCAAATAACGGTGATACGGCAAACAAGATAGGTACATCTTCTCTTGCTGTAAATGCCAAGCATTATGATGTTCCTCTTTACATAGCATGTCCATACTCCACTATTGATGTAGAGTCAAAAAGTGGAGAAGATATAGTGGTGGAAGAGAGAGGTAGCGAAGAGTTGATATATATAAAAGGACAACAGATTGCACCAAAAGACATAAAAGTCTTTAATCCTGCATTTGATGTTACTGACAACTCTTTAATTTCCGGTTTCATAACAGAAAAGGGTATAATACGCCCACCATATAATTTTTCAAAATCATAACAAAAAGGGGTTTTAGTGAGTTTATCGCAATATGTTATAGATAAAGAGTCAAAAACCCCTTTATATCTACAAGTTGAAGATATTATAAAAGACCTTCTTCTTAAAGAACCTTACAAATCAGGGGGAAAGCTCCCCAATGAATTAGAGATAACAAAAGAGTTAAATGTCAGCAGAAATACTGTCAGAAAAGCTATGTATGCTCTTTTGAACAAAAATCTTATTTTAAGAAAAAAGCACAAGGGTACTTTTAAAAATATTGACAACAAACCAATGCGGACTACTTTGAACAATTGGTACAGTTTCAATGATGACATGAAAAAACAAAATAGAGATTTCAGGATATTTGAACATGTTGTAAGTGAGGAAAAGCCAAATAGTGAAATCTGTGAAAAATTGGGAATAAAATCTAATAGAAAAGTACTGAAGCTTACCAGAGTAAAGGGCTATCTTGAGCCGGAATTGGTAGTGGAAAGTTACTTTCATCCTGATTTGGATTTGACTAAAAATGATTTGGAGAGTACAGTTATCCAAAAGCTATACTATTTTTTAGAAAGTAGATTGGATATCAAAATAGTATCTTCTCATGAAGAAATTTCAGCATGTGCTCCTGATAACAAAATGAAACAGACTTTAAATATAAAAGATAAAAATCTTCCTCTTATAATAAGGAAAATGCTTATCTTTGATGAGTCAAAAAACAAAATAGCTTTCAGTATAGGCTCTTATCTGTCTAACAGATTTGTTTTTAATTTAGATATAAGTAGGTAACAATGAGTGAATTAAGTATAAGAAAAGAGATTATAGAGACTTGTCTTAAAATGGAGAGTTTGGGGATAAACCAAGGAACTTCCGGAAATATAAGCCATAGATACAAGGACGGTATGCTTATAACTCCAAGTGGTGTCGCTTATGATGAGCTAAAACCAAAAGATATAGTTTTTGTTTCTTTTAGTGATAAGAATAGCTATATTGGCGAGTATCCTCCATCTAGTGAGCTTGACTTTCATTTTGATATATTGGTTGCAAAGCCCGAAGTGAATTGTGTGTTGCATAATCATTCAACCTATGCTACCTCAATAGCTATGTGTAGAGAAGATATACTTTCGTATCACTATATGGTAGCAGTTACCGGAGGTGACAGAGTGCCATGTGCCAAATATGCTACATTTGGCAGCAAAGAGCTGTCCCAAAATATCATAGATACTCTGAATGAGGGATTTAACTCATGTCTTTTGGCAAATCACGGTCTTGTTACAACCGCCGTTAATCTAAAAAAAGCTTTATGGTTGGCTGTTGAGATAGAAAATCTTGCCAGGGGCTATATAATGGCTAAGCAGGTTGGCAAACCAAAAAAATTGTCAAAAACAGAAATGGCAAAAATTCTTAAAAAATTTCAAACTTACGGATTAAAAAACAAATAACTTTTGCAACTAAAGTAGCAGATATCCTTTAGTGTTTTTGACTAAAATTTCGTCATAAAACAAACTAAAGGATGGAATAATGAAAAAGATGATTATCTCAACTGTAACTGCAGCAATCTTAATGGGAATTTCGTTAAATGCGGCTACTTCTGCACAGGTAAAGGACAATGCACTAAAGAGTGCAAAATTAAATGCTCAAAATAATCAGGTAAAAATAGTACAAGAAGCTGTAAAAGCTGTTTATCTTACAAAAAAAGTTTTTGTTGATTTGGATAAAAAAGATACAAAACTAGCTATTAAAGATTTGGAAGATGCTATAGGTAAACTAGAGGTTATCTTGGCAGATAAAAACTCTCCAAAACTACTTCCTGTGGATACAAGTGTGAGTGCTGTAGAGTATGTCGGAAGTGTTGAGGATTTGAAAAAAAGTCTTGATATAGTGAGTGAGCTTTTAGATGACGGAAAAGTACAAGAAGCGAGAAAGATACTCTCAACTTTACAAAGTGAGATAGACTTAGTAAGTATCAATCTTCCTTTAGCATCATATCCTGATGCTTTGAAACTGGCTGCTAAGTATCTGCATTCAAATAATATAGAGGGAGCAAAAGCTGTTTTGGCTGCTGCACTTAATACTATGGTGAAAGAGGTAGTTGTAGTGCCTATCCCTCTTTTAAAAGCAGATTCTCTTATAGCAGCTGCAAGCGAAGTTGCGAAGAAAGACAGAGACCAGGCTATAAAACATTTGAATGCTGCCAAAGAGGAGCTTAAAATTGCTCAGACATTGGGATATCTCAGTGACAGTGATGTAACTTATAAAATTTTAAATGACAAGATAGATGAAGTTGAAAAAGAGATAAAAGGCAAAAATGAAGTAGCCAAACTTTTCGAAGATTTAAAAGCTAAAATGAAAAGCTTTAAAGAAAAAATAAAAAAATAATAAAAAAGAAAGTTTTTTGTAGCCTTTAGCTCCCTATTTATGTTATCATTTCTAAAATGATAACGGGGGGGCTATATGGACATATCTGAACTTATAAAAGGTTATGAAAAGTTTAAAGATAGCAAATTTAAAAAGTACGAAAATAAATTTTTGGATTTGGTTGAAAACGGACAGCATCCTAAAGTGCTGTTTATCGCCTGTAGCGATTCCAGAGTAAATCCTTCTTTGATAACAAGTGCCAATCCGGGTGATTTGTTTATTGTAAGAAATATAGGAAATTTTATACCTCCGTATAATCCTGAAGACAAGCATTTTTGTACTGCGGCAGCTATTGAGTATGCAGTAAGTGAGTTAGAAGTTACGGATATCATAGTCTGTGGGCATTCAAAATGCGGGGCTATAGCCTCCATGTATAAAAATATAGAGGGTGAAAATCTTATACATGTCAGAAGATGGTTAAAGCTCGGAGATGAAACAAAAGAGTATATAGAAAAAAATCTTGACCATACAATTTCCAATGAAGAAAAATTGAGACTTTCTGAGAGAATTTCAACTATATTTCAACTGAAAAATTTACTTACTTATCCCGAGATAAAAAGAAAGGTTGATGAGGGAAAACTCTTCTTGAGAGCATGGTATTATGATATAGCCAAGGGTGAATTGGAGTATTTTAATACTGAAAGCGGAGAGTATATGCCGATGGAGAGCAGATGAGATTTTTAATAGTTTTTTTACTTTTTATATCTTTAAATGCGAAAGATTTGAAGGTTGCTACATATAATGTTCAAAATCTTTTTGACCTTGTGAAAAATGGTAATGAATACAAAGAGTATATACCAAATACAGAGTCAAGATGGAACAAAAGAGCGT
>CAYRRJ010000075.1:0-3378 GCA_964426645.1 uncultured Campylobacterales bacterium
CTTGCTCTTGCATTGTTACCAAGCTCCAGTCCTGAACAGATTCCACTAGCTATGGCCAAAACATTTTTATAAGCTCCCGCAACTTCAGCTCCTATAATATCTTGACTGGTATAGGCTTTCATAAAAGATGGAAAAATTTTCGCATACTCTTTTGAAAGCTCTTCATTTGCAGAATTAATCACAACTGCCGTAGGTAATGACTTTCTAACTTCAGAAGCAAAAGAGGGACCTGACAGAAAAGCAATACTACTCTTTGGAACATACTCTTCAAAAATCTCATTTAAAAATTTACCGCTTTTTCTGTCAATACCTTTCATGGCAACCAAAATTTTTTGATTGGAATATCTAAAATTTTTTTTAAGCCATTCTGATAAAGACTGCGAAGAGAGAGCAAAGACCAGATATTCACACTTCAATGCCTCTTTTAGTGTTACAAAATCTTCTATATCTCTCTTTTTTCTTGAAGTTATTTTACATGTAAAGTTCTGGGATATGGCAAAATGCAATGCCCTTCCCCACGCTCCTGCACCTATAACAGCAATCTTCATTGAGGCAATATCCTTTTTTCAAATGCTTTTATATCTTTTTTACTTCCAAGTACCACCAGTATATCACCAGAATCCATTTTATGATTTACTCCCTTGGAAAAGAATATAAACTCTTCTCCCAACTCTTTATCCACAATTCCCAAAAATATAAGATTATACTCTTTCAGGATATCACAGTCTCTAAAATATATACCATCCAAAACAGAATTTTTTGGAATTTCTACTTCTGTAATAGAAAGCTTGTGAGTCAGCCTGGAAAAATGGTTCAAAACTTTAGTAACCTTTGGTTTTTGAATAATCCTAAAAGCTTTTATAGCACCGACTCCATGCGGACTGATAGTACGGTTTGCTCCTGCCAGAAGCATTTTCTTTTCATCTTCTTTTCTCTTAACCAATGTCAAAATTTTTAAATTACTGTCTATACTCCTGGCAGAAAGTGTAACAAAAAGATTAAGACTGTCATTATTGCTTACACAAAAAAGTGTTATAACATCCTTACCTATTCCAAGTTCATAAAGTATTTCATCATCTTTTAAAACAGAGTGATGCGCAAAAAAACCATCTCTGTTTGCTTCAGCAACCTGTAAAGGATCCTCATCAATTATTTCCAAATCATATTCACTGTCATCTCTTATAAGAGTTGCTATTTCTCTTCCTGTTTTTGTATAACCAAATATAATAACCTTTTTCATGCAAACTGCCTTGCAATACTGTTTTTAATAGTATTAATCTCACTCTCATCACCTATAACAACCAAAGCGTCTTTCTCTTTCAAAATATATTTACTATGATCGGGGTTAAATATAAACCTATTACTCTTCCCTCCCTGTAAAACAGCTATGATAGTTATATTATAATCATCAAAACTCGCTTCTTCTATACTTTTTCCAATAAAATCACTACCTTCAAGAATATCTATTTCATCCAGTGTAATAGAACTTCTTTGAAAGAGTATATTATCAATTGCATCAAACTTTACAGAATTACCTATATACTCAACTGCCACTTCAGCTACCGTTTCATAAGGAAAAATAACATGATCGGCTTGAGCAATTTTAAACTTTTTTATATTTTCATAAGAGTTTGACCTGACTATAACTTCTATATCTTCTCTTTCAGCTTTTATAGTAAGTAAAATAGAGAGATTCAAAGCATCATTATCAGTAAAAAGCACAACTTTTTCAACACTGTTTTTAAATACAATGTTACTTATAGTTTCATAGTTTCCGGCATCAGCCTGAAGATAAAGATATCCAAGCTCTTTTGCCTTGAAAATATGTGATTCATCATTATCCACTACAATAAATTTCTTATGTGCTTTTTTTAACTCTTCAGCCAATGTTGCACCCATTCTTCCAAAACCAAAAATAACAATCAAATGTGTCATCTTGTTTGCTTCTGCCAAAAGCTTGTTTTCTCTGACTATTTCAATCTTTTCCGAAAGTGCGTTTGTAACTATTGAAGTTGCAAATACAAGTATCAAAAAACCGCCTCCAACCAAAAAAACAGTTATTATCTTTCCTGTAAAAGTAACGGGTGTTATATCACCGTACCCAACTGTGGTTATAGTTATAATAGACCAATAGATTGCATCAAGATATGAGCTGATATTTGGATTGTTTCCAATCCCCTCAAAAACATACATAATGGTTGAAGACATAAAAACAGAAAATACACCCAACATTAAAAGGATATTAAATTCAAACTTTTTATCACTTAAAACCTTAACAAAAGAGTTTAAACTTTTTGTATATCTGAAGATTTTCAAAAGCCTGAAAATCAAAAAAATTCTTAAAACTCTAAGAGGCCTGTAAGTAGGAAGTATCGCTAACAAATCTATAATAGACATAGGAGAAAATATAAATTTAAGTTTTTGTTTTAGGATTATGGATACTATTTTAGAAAGTTTCGGTTTTTTATTCAACTCTATCATCTTCTCATGATATCGTATAATCATCAACCTGTTATCAGCACTTATCCAAAATCTGCCCAACCACTCCAAGATAAAGAAAAAAACAGCTATATTTTCAACCATTTCAAAATGATACGGAAGATGATGAGCTATATCATATATCAAAATACCGACTGTAAGCAAAACCAAAAATATCATAAAAGCATCAAAATAAGGTTTTATTTTTGACCTTGGATTTTCTAACATATCATATACAAAACTTTTTACTCTTTTATATCTTTGACTGGCTTCTAAAAAATAGGCAAAAGAGATTATGAGTCTTGTAAGCATATTTTTATTATCCTAACTCTTTCTTTAAAAGTTCATTGACTTTTGAAGGATTTGCCTTACCTTTGCTGGCTTTCATAACCTGACCTACAAAAAATCCAAAAAGCTTTTCTTTACCGTTTTTATACTCTTCTACCTTATCGCTGTTTGATAAAAGTACATCATGTATAAGTTCTAATATTGCAGAATCATCACTAACTTGTTTAAGTCCTAGCTTTTCAATGGCAACATCAACATCAACATCATTTTCCATAAGGAAATCAAGAACATCTTTGGCAGCTTTTCCGCTTATGGTAGAATCTTCTATTCTCTTGACAAGCATTGCCAGTTTTTTTGAATTAACAGGAGAATTGGATATATTTGTCTCACCGCTCAATCTTCCCTGAAGTTCAACACTAAGCCATGTAACGCATAACTTGGCGCCTGCTCCCTCATCTATCATCTCTTCAAAAAACTTTGCCATCTCAACATTGGAAGTTATAACAGCCGCATCGTACTCTTTTATACCGTATGTCTTTACATAACGTTCTCTTTTTTCATCGGGAAGTTCAGGTATCTGTGAAGCCTCTTTCATCATTTCATCAGGAATAA
>CAYRRJ010000075.1:3388-6303 GCA_964426645.1 uncultured Campylobacterales bacterium
CAGGCAGTAAATCAGGATCCGGAAAATATCTATACTCGGCACTGTCCTCTTTTCCTCTCATACTTCTTGTTTCACCTTTGTCTGTATCAAAAAGTCTGGTTTCCTGTACAACTTCCTGTTCATAAACGCCGTCTTCCCATGCTTCAATCTGTCTGAGTGTTTCATACTCTATGGCTTTTTGTATAAATTTAAAGCTATTTAAATTTTTTATTTCCGCTCTGGTATAAAGTTTGTCATCTCCTTTGGGTCTTATAGAGATATTTACATCACATCTGAAACTTCCCTCTTGCATATTTGCATCACTGATATCAAGATATCTTACTATGGCATGTAATTTTTTTAGATACTTTACAGCTTCATCTGCACTTCTTATATCAGGCTCACTTACAATCTCAAGAAGAGGAGTCCCTGCTCTATTCAAATCAACAAAACTCTCATCTCCCTGATGAGTATTTTTACCTGCATCTTCTTCAAGATGGGCTCTTGTAACTCCTATTCTTTTTGTACTGCCATCTTCAAAATCTATTATAATTTCTCCACCCTCAACTACAGGTATCTCAAACTGACTTATCTGATACCCTTTTGGCAAATCAGGATAGAAATAGTTTTTTCTGTTAAAAATCGATTTTTTATGAACTGTAGCGTTGATAGCAGTACCAAAAGCTATCGCTTTTTTAACTGCCTCTTTGTTTAGTACCGGAAGAGCTCCGGGAAGTGCCAAACAGACAGGACATACATTTGTATTTGGTTTTTCTCCAAAACTTGTAGGACATGAACAGAAAATTTTCGTTTTTGTATTTAATTGTACGTGTACTTCCAAACCTATTACAACTTCAAACATCAATAGCCTTTAAAATAGTTTATACTCTATTTTAACATTTATATCTTTAAAGTATAAGAAATTTGAGAGTTTTAAAAGTTTTGTTTATCTTTCTCCAGAATTTTTTCCAAAAGAGAAGTCTGTTTCTTCATTTCGGTAAGCTTCTCTATCTGTATCTGAACAAGTTCCAGAATAATCACAAAAAAAAGTCCCGGCAGAGAACCCAAAAATGCACCTAATAATGCTGTAAAAAAACTGTAAGAATAAAGTTTCAGAAAAAAGGCAGTAGCACCTACTGCTACAAGTGCCCATGAGGCACCCTGTAGCAGATAAATAAGTCTTTCAAAAAAATTTCTGTTTTTTATCAAATTATCCTCTTAATGCTCTTCACTGATAAGCACTGCACCAGCCAGATAAACATAAGTAAGTATCATAAATATAAATGTTTGAAGGATTGCAGAAAATGCCAAAAGAGCATATGCAGGAAGCGGAGCAATCCAAGGAGCAAGCATCAAAATAACAGCCAAGAAAAGGTCATCCCCTTTTATATTTCCAAAAAGTCTGAATGAAAGAGAGATTATTCTTGAAAGATGAGATACTACCTCTATAGGAAACATCAAAGGAGCCAAAATTTTCAATGGTCCCATGAAATGTCCAAAATATTTTATAACACCATTGACTCTAATTCCTTCAAAATTATAATATACAAATACCATTAAAGCCAAAGCAAGAGTCATATTTAAGTTACCAGAAGGTGACTCAAAACCTGGAATTATACCTATAACATTTGCAATCAAAACCATCAAACCTATAGTAGCAACCAAAGGTAGATATTTTCTTGCCAACTCTTCACCCATAACATCTTTGCCCATGGCTATAACTCCCTCCAAGTATGCTTCCATGATGTTTTGCATACCACTTGGAACCAATTGCAACTTAGATGTAGCAATTTTAGCAATAACCAAGACAATCACAGCTACCAATAATATATGTGAAACAAACAGATAAGCATGTGAGTGATTTATAAGGCCCAAAAATGTAAAAATCTCATTCATTACACTTTTCCTTTAATTTATTTTTGATGATTCTATCTAAAAATCTTTTAAGGGCTGATTAATCCCTCCTGTCCGAGACGATAAAGTGCAAAATCATATTTAACAGGGTCATTTTTATCTATTTTCCTAAGAGATTTTGTCAATTCCAAAACAGCTTTAAAATCATAACTTTTTCTCTCTATAAGTCCCAGTTTTTTACCTATATGGAAAGTATGTGTATCCAATGGTACAAGTAAATCGGCTTTATTTACACCTTTCCACAAACCAAAATCAAGATTATCATCCCTTACCATCCATCTTAAATACATATTCCAGCGTTTATATGGAGAAGTTATACTCTTTTTCGGTAATTTTCCTATCAAAAACTCATATCCTCTGGAACGATAAGGATTTATATCATATATATATTCTATTAAAGAAAATATTCCCTCTATTACATCTTTTTTCTTGCTATATCCAATCATAAATATCTCTTCCAAGCAGGATATCTTTTTTATTTTAGAAAGTGTTTTAAAAAATTCTTTGGTATCTTTTGAATTTTGAAATCTATAATAACTGTTATCTAAATTCTTTTCTATATTTTCTTCATCACTGTCCAATAATGAGAAATCCAAAGATGACAGAAACTTAACTATCTGTCTGGCATTACCATAAGCATATAAAGCACAAATCAATGATATATACTCATCTTTGTATTTTGAAGCTACCAGAAGCGGATCTGGTTTATCATCAGTTATTTCAAAAGAAGTATCTCTCTTTTTTGCCTCCTCTCTTAGGAGTTTATAAACTCTTTGTTTACTCAACACTCTCTTTCTCATTGGTTTTTGACTGAAGATAATCAGAAATATTTATCAAAGAATATGTAACTATAAAAATCATAAGACCAGGAAAAAAACTGAGCCACCAAGCTATATCTATGACCTCTTTACCCTCACTCAAAACTGTTCCCCAACTGATTTGTGGAGGAGTTATCCCTATACCCAAAAAACTGAGTCCGCTTTCAGCCAGTATAGCCCCACTGACTCCGAATGTAAAACTGA
>CAYRRJ010000076.1:0-6297 GCA_964426645.1 uncultured Campylobacterales bacterium
TGATACTTTTATCAATGATACTGATAATAATCTTATCGATGAAAATAGTTGTAGATTTGGTAAGTGGTTTGAAGCAAAAGGAAAATTCGTAATCAAAGATGATACAAAAACGATCAACAACCTTATGATACACCATAAAATAGTACACCAAAAAGGGAAAGAGGCTATTAGAAAGTGGAAAGAGGGTAGCTATAAAGAAGCAATAGAGACAATGAAAGAAGTAGAGCACTCAAGTGATGTAGGTTTTAAAGAGCTTTATCAAAGCTTTGTAAATCATAGAGCATAAATATGGCATTTTGCCATATTGTTTTTTAAGGCGGTATCGGCGTAAAAGCCGATACCACTAGTTTATCTTATCTCTTTGTTAAAAAGGGTTGTCCACATTATCTCTTTGCCGTTTATGTCTAGCACAGAAGGTGTGCCTTTTATATTTAGTTTCTGTGATATTTGAATACTTTCATCTATCATTTTATCTAGTTTCTTACTCTCTTTTTTGGAGTATTTTGCGGTTTTATAGCTGGTATCTCCGTTTATGATATCCTGCATAGCTTTTGCTCTTTGTTTTGAGCTTTTTTTCGAGAGGATGTATTTTGACATCGCTCTAGCGTCGCTATGAAAATCAAGAGGTAAAAGAAATAGATATAAAGTTATATCTTTTTTCAGATGTTTTAGATTTTGCTCAAACTTTTTACAGTAAGGACACTGCGGATCTGTAAATACAAAATACTCTTTTTTACCGTTTCCTACTCTCCAAAGGGCTTTTTTGATATATGGTTTCATATCGGTTAGAAATTCGATTCTTTTTCCATTTTCATCAAATCCGGCACCAACTATGGTTGTTTTGAAATCTTTTGTTATAAAGATATTCATGACCTTGCCTCTACTTCTTCCTTCAAGCATATACAAAGTACCTAAATCCATCCCTTTTGTGATTTCCATCTTTGTATATTTTAGTATTTTGCTTTTTGTCTTTATATCTTTCAGACTCTTTTTATCCAACAGTTTATCTGCATTTGCAATACCGGATAAAAGTATGGCTGTCAGAAACATTCTTAGTATATTTTTTATAAACACTACTACTCCTTAAAATTTAAATGAAGCAGTATGATATCCAAATTTGCAAGAATTATAAAGTAGTAAGGGTGTTTACATGTAAAGGAAAAACCTTTACATGTAAACAGTTTATATTTTTAGTTCTTCAATCCAACTTTCCATGAGGGTCTGTAGCTTATCTTTTGGGGCTTCCAAGAAGCATATTTCAAACCTGTCGTTAAATTCGCTTACTCCGATAGAACGAGGTCTGACGGCCAGTACGTGAGATACAGGAATCTCTTTTCCAAAACAAAAGAGAAGATTTTTTGCATTTGTCAAATCTTCTGCAAAAGTTCCGTCTTTTAATGATTTTGTATGTTTTAGGTGGTCAAAGACTGTTATGAAAGTAGCAAAAGGATGGTTTTCTACTTTTGCTTTTAGAAAATCTATAATTTCATCAACAGTTTTGAATTTTATCTCTTTCTTTAGAAACATCTGTGTAAATACCGGATATTTGTCTTTAAAGATAATCTTTTTCATCTTATTCCTTATTTAAAGTCGTATCTCATTGAGAGTGCGACTGAAGTTTCGCTGTGTTCTACTTTCAGATTGGCCCCTCCCATAACAGTTGCATTTACAGTATTGCTCGGAGAGTAAAGAAGATCAAAATCTATAGAGAGATTTTTGGTTATATTGGTACCTGCTCCCAGACTGAAATGTGTCTCGCTGATTGCCGGGAACATAAGATGGTTGAACATGTTTAGTGCCTGTTCTGCTGAGGTTGTTCCGCTGTATAGAGGTATAGGATTTTTTGCATAGTTGTATCCTATAGCATACCATGTTCCGTTTTTCTCATACTTTGCTCCTAGAGCATATACATTTTGGTCTCTCCATCCAAAATCTTTATATCCTTTTGCACTTCCCCATTTTATTTTTTTGTAGTCAAAAGAGATATTGAAATTGTTTAAAAAATTATAAGATATACCTACTCCGTATTCTGAAGGCTGTTCCAAATCATCTGCAAATGTATTTGAAAATATACCGGCAGCTACAAACGGAGCCGAAGCGGTGCTTAGTGTATTTTTATACTCCATAGCAATTTTTGATTTGTAAACCACTCCCAAAGTGATATTTTTATTTATATCATAGGATATTCCTGCTTCGAAACCTATACCGAAATCATCACTGCTTCCGCTTCCTACAGGAGAGCCGTTGTTATAAGAGATATCGAGTGAACCGTATTGGATAACTGGAGCTAAACCAAAAGAAAAATTATCTCTTTTGTAAGTTAAAGAAGGGGCAAATTTCATAAGAAGAAGATTTGTTCTAGCTTCCATAAGACTAGGGTCACCACTTCCTCTGTAATCGACACCCATACCGGCTGAACCGAACATTCCTATACCAAAGGAGCAGTAGTCGTTTATCTCCTGAGATAGTGAAACTTCGGGAATTATATTTAAATCAGCCGATGAACTTTTATCGTTTGCACTGACATCCGGCATAAAGACGGTAGCTCCGAAATCTACTTCGACACCCTTGCTTTTTGATATAAGTGCAGGATTTGAGAGAACATTTTCTGCTCCAAAAAAAGTAGCAATCCCTACTCCCCCCATAGCTCTGGATTTTGCTCCAAGACCTATAAGAGAATCACCGTTAGTGGCAAACAGTGCACATGCACTAAGACCTAAAATCATTATTTTTTTCATTCATTTCTCCTGTGATCCCAAGTAATATATAAATATTTTGGGAAAAATTGAGCGTATTGTACAACTATTTTTTTCAAAATAAAAGTATTTTTTTCGTCAATTTATCATCTTTTTTAGTTATATTAAAGATTATAATTAATTATGTAGCTAAAGAAGTTTTATTTATTTTATAGTATAAGTTACGGGAATAAAGGGATTTGTTCTATAGAAGAGAAAAATTTACATTTCTTTTGGAAACATGCTTTTTCACAAGAAATAATATTTATTAAATTTTTTGCTCAAATTTTAAATCACCATAAAAAACTAAGAAAAGATTAAAAGAGAAAATAAATATATGATATTTTTTTCGTCAATTTCTTTTTATGTACTCTTCGCAGCCAAATTCTGATACGACTTTTATGGTGCCGTCTTTTTTCAAAATGGCTAGATTTGGCAGTTTTATACCGTTGAAAGTGGTGTTTTTCACTATGGTGTAGTGGATTTGATCTTCAAATATGACTCTATCCCCTATTTTTAATTCTTTTTCAAAAGAGTAATCTCCCATAATATCTCCGGCTAAACAGGTATTGCCCGTAAGTCTGTAAGTAAAAGGAAGAACTCCTACCTCTTTTGCGCCTCTTACTTCCGAGCGGTAAGGCATAAGTATGGTGTCTGGCATATGGGCTTCTGCCGAGGTATCCAAGATAGCTATCTTCATACCGTTGTTAACGATATCCAAAACGGAAGAGACCAAAACCCCGCTTTGCCAGCCTACGGCTTCTCCCGGTTCTAGGTAAACTTCCACTTGGTATCTCTCTTTGAACTCTTTGATGAGTCTTATCAGTTTTTCCGTATCGTAACCCTCTTTGGTTATGTGGTGTCCGCCTCCGAAGTTTATCCACTTCATTTTAGGTATGAACTCTTTGAAATTATCTTCAAAAGATTTTAAAACCATCTCCAATTCATCGGCTCCCTGCTCACAAAGTGCGTGAAAATGAAGCCCCTCTACACCGTCTAAAAGATGGGGTTTGAAGTTGGCTTTTGTGATACCAAGTCTGCTGAAAGTGGCGCAAGGATTGTACATATCGGTAGGTGAAGCTGAGGTTTCGGGATTTATCCTAAGTCCTATCGAAGCTTTTTTTAAAGCTTTGTCTTTGAATTTCAAAAGCTGGTTAAAGGAGTTAAAGACTATATGGTTTGATATGGATAAAATCTCGTCAATTTCGTCATCTTTGAAAGCCGGAGAGTAGGTGTGAGTCTCTTTTTTGAAAAACTCTTTTGATAGCTTGGCTTCGCAAAGTCCGCTACAAGTGCATCCGTCAAGGTATTTGCTTACCATTGGTGCTAGAGCTTTAAAAGCAAACCCCTTAAGTGCTAGAAGTATCTTTGCACCGCTTTTTTGCTTTACATGTAAGAGAGTTTTTAAATTTCTCTCCAAAAGCTCCTCTTCACATAGATAAAAAGGAGTTTGTAACTCTTTGACTTTCAATCCATGCTCCTTAGAATTTTATCCATTGCTCTTACGCTTAGAATTTTTTTGAGGTACCAAAAAACTTTGGTAGGTGTTGTTATGAGGTATCTTGGTTTTGGATTTTTCGATTCTAAAATCTTCAAAATGACTTCGCTTACGGCTCTAGCTTCCAAAGTAAAGGGGGTATCTTTTTCAGAACTTAATCTTTTTAGAGTTTTTTGGTAAATCTCTTTGTGCGGGGAGGATTGCATATCTATGTTTTTTAGAAATTTTGCTAGGGCATTTTCTCTAAATCTGCTCTTTATGGGTCCCGGTTCAATTAAAACTATATCTATATTGGTTCCGTAAAGCTCCAGTCTTAAAGTGTCACAAAGCCCTTCAAGTGCGTATTTACTGGAGTTATAGGCACCTCTGTACTTCATAGATACGAATCCTAAAACCGAACTGTTGTATATGATTTTTCCGTATCCTTGTTTTCTCATCTGCTTTATAGCCAAGTTAGTAAGCTCTTGAGTGCCAAATAGATTGGTCTCAAACTGCTCTTTGAGAGTTTCTCTGCTTAAATCTTCAACTGCACCGGGCTGACCGTAGGCACCATTGTTAAAAAGAGCATCTATCTTATGATTACTTTTATAAAGAGCCCATAAAAAGCCCTCTTTTATGCTTTTTGAATCGTTTAAATCAATGATATAACTCTCTAATCCTTCATTTTTTAAAATTTCACAATCTTTCTCTTTTTTGCAAGTAGCTAAAACCCTAAATCCTCTCTCTTTCAAAAAATGTGCAGTATCATATCCGATGCCTCCTTTGGAGCAACCGGTTATCAGTATGTTTTTCACTTTGGTAACTATTTTACTTCCAGAGTATCATTAGGGTCTAGCTCCAAAATCTCCCAAGGCAACCCTTGTTTGTTTAATTCATCCATAAAAGGTTTGGCATCAAACTCCTCTAGGTTAAATACCCCTTTACCGCTCCAGATACCGGTGGCTACTAGTTTTGAGCCAATCATTGCAGGAACTCCGGTGGTATAGCTGACCGCTTGGGCTTTTGTCTCTAGGTAACACTCTTGATGGTCGCATACATTGTAGATATATACTTTTTTTCTTTTTCCATCTTTTATGCCTTCTATTACACATCCGATATTTGTCTTGCCTTTAGTTCTCTCTCCCAAAGTAGCGGGGTCAGGAAGCAGTGTCTTTAAAAACTCGATAGGTACTATCTTCATACCCTTGTGTTCAACCGGCTCGATTCCCAGCATTCCTACATTTTCAAGGCATTTCATATGAGTTAAATAACTCTCTGAGAAAGTCATAAAAAATCTTATTCTTTTTAAACCTTTTATATTTTTTACCAAACTCTCCATCTCTTCGTGATAGAGCAGGTAGCTATCTTTCGGACCGATTTTCGGATAATCCCAAACCATCTTTATCTCCATAGGTTTGGTTTCTATCCATTTTCCCTCTTCCCAGTATCTTCCATTTGCACTTACTTCTCTCAGATTGATTTCGGGGTTGAAGTTGGTGGCAAAAGGGTATCCATGATCACCTGCGTTGCAATCTAGGATATCGATATAGTGAATTTCGTCAAATATATACTGGTCTGCATAAGCACAAAATATATTAGTAACTCCAGGATCAAAACCGCTTCCTAAAAGCCCCAAAATTCCCGCTTTTTTGAAATCTTCATCTCTTGCCCACTGCTCTTTGTACTCGAATTTGGCAAGGTCGGGATGTTCGTAGTTGGCGGTATCTACATAGTGAATTTTGGTAGCTATACAAGCATCCATAATACTCAAATCCTGATAAGGAAGAGCTACATTTAGTAAGATATCTGGTTTAACCTGGTTTATTAACTCTATTAATTCTTCTGTATTATCAGCATCAACCTGGGCGGTATCAACCTTTATCTTTAGTTCTTCTTCTATCTCTTTTGCTATCTGGTCGCATCTACTTTTTGTTCTGCTTGCGAGGGTGATTTTACTAAAAATATCACTGTTCATGGCACACTTTTTAGTTGCAACTCTGCTTACTCCGCCCGCACCTATAATTAAAATTTTACTCATTTTTACCTCTATTTGAAACTTTTTTAATTTATCTATTTTGTAAGTAT
>CAYRRJ010000077.1:0-6287 GCA_964426645.1 uncultured Campylobacterales bacterium
TTACTTGTAACTTTGACTGCAGGAATAGGAGGAAGTCTTATCTCTTTTGGTTCAGCTGCAGGAGTAGGTGTTATGGGTAAACTAAGAGGTGTTTATACTTTTGGGTCTCATCTCAAATACGCATGGACTATACTTGCAGGTTATATATTATCTATGATTTTATGGTATATACAATTTGAAATAATGGGGCTTTATTAATGAAAAATGTACCTATACTAGTACTTGACTTCGGCTCTCAATATACTCAGTTGATAGCCAGAAAATTAAGAGAAAATGGAGTATATAGTGAGATAGTTCCATATAGCGAAGATATAGAAAAAATCAGAAGCAGAGCGCCTAAAGGTATAATCCTAAGTGGAGGTCCCGCTTCAGTATATGCGACAAATTCATATCATCCAGATAGAAAAGTTTTTGAACTTGGTATTCCGATTTTAGGAATATGTTACGGTATGCAACTTATTACTCAACATTTCGGTGGAAGTGTGATTCCGGCAACTTCTCACGAATATGGAAAAGCAAAACTTGAGTTTGAGAGTGATCATGGGATTTTCAAAGATACTCCAAGTGGTCAGATAGTATGGATGAGCCATGGTGATAGAGTTGAGAGATTACCTGAAGGGTTTGATAAGATTGCTTATAGTGAAAACTCTCCGTATGCCGCAATAGCAGATGAAAAGAGAAAAATTTATGCTTTTCAGTTCCATCCGGAAGTTTATCATAGTGAATATGGCTCAAAACTTCTCAAAAATTTTGCCAAATATATTTGTGGGTGTGAGAGTACCTGGAATATGGGAAGTTTTGCAAAAGAGAAGATTGCTCAAATAAGAGAAAAAGTTGGAGATAAAAAGGTACTTTGTGCCGTAAGTGGTGGTGTTGATAGCTCTGTTGTTGCCGCACTTCTAAATGAAGCTATAGGGGATAAATTGGTACCTGTTTTTGTTGATAACGGTCTTTTAAGAGCAAATGAAAGAGAACAGGTTGAAGCCGCTTTTAGGGGGAAACTCGGAGTTAATCTCATAACAGTAGATGCCAGTGAGATTTTTTTGGATAAACTAAAAGGCGTGAGTGATCCGGAGAAAAAAAGAAAGATAATCGGAGAGACTTTTATAGAGATTTTTGAGAGAGAGGCTAAAAAGCATGATGGTATAGAGTTTTTGGCTCAAGGTACTTTATATACTGATGTAATAGAGTCTATTTCCGTAAAAGGACCTAGTAAGACTATCAAATCTCATCATAATGTTGGTGGACTTCCTGATTGGATGAAGTTCGAACTGATAGAGCCTCTAAATGAAATTTTCAAAGATGAGGTTAGAAAACTTGGACTTGAACTGGGACTCCCAAAAGAGATGATTTCAAGACATCCTTTTCCAGGACCAGGACTTGCTATAAGGATAATGGGAGAAGTTACTAAAGAGGATTTGGCGCTTCTTAGAAAAGCTGACACCATTATGCTTGAAGAGTTAAAATCAAGTGGCTATTATGACAAGACATGGCAAGCTTTTACTGTACTTTTAAATGTAAAAAGTGTTGGTGTTATGGGAGATAACAGAACTTATGAAAATACGGCTTGTATAAGGATAGTAGAAGCGACTGACGGAATGACGGCAACTTTTGCTCATATTCCCCACGAAATTTTAGAGAATATGAGTAGAAGAATTATAAATGAAGTTGAGGGGATAAACAGAGTTGTCTATGATATAAGTTCAAAACCACCGGCTACTATAGAGTGGGAGTAGTATGTTTGAAATTTATCTTCTAAATAGTGATATTTATGAAGGTGTTAAAAATCTACCCGTAATTGAGGTTGGCTTCTTTGAAAAAGAGGTCAATCTTCAAAAATATGATGCTTTGATTTTTACCTCCAAAAATGGTGTCAGAGCAATAGATAGATTGGATAAATCTTGGAAAAGTATGGATATCTACTCTATTGGAAGCGGAACTTCAAAAGAGATAAAAAGACTTGGTGCAGAGCCGAAATATACTGCCAAAAGCTCTTATGGAGATGATTTTGCGAAAGAGATTCAAAAAGAGCTAAAAGATAAAAGAGTTCTTTTTATAAGAGCTAAAGTTGTAACTTCAAAATTAAATCAAATTTTAAAAAAGAGTGGGGTTTTGCTCGAAGAGTTGATTTTGTATGAGACTTTGTGTAAAACTTACATTAAAAACTATGCTCCAAAAGAGGGTTCTGTTATCATATTTACTTCACCATCTACAATAGAGTGTTTTTTTAGAAGCTTTGATTGGGATAGTAGTTATAAAGCCCTTTGTATAGGGAAAGTAACTGCAAAAGCTATGCCTTTACATGTAAAGTATAAACTCTGTGAGAAACAGACTATACCATCTTGTATAGAGAGTGCCAAAAAGATTTATTAAAGCAAAAATTAACTATAATTATATATGCCTGAGTGGTGCGATTGAGCGTTTTATGAGGGTCCAACAGATATATTTTGTGGGATGGTGTATCTTGCTGGTGTGTCTGCATTTTCGTTTGAGCCTTGAAAAAGGCGAGAATCTGCAGCCTAAAGGCAAGATCAGTCCTACATCGTTGGCTAGTAAGGGCCAAAGAGTAAACGCAGCGCCCACTTGGGTTTTTTATATTCTAAAGAGAGATTTATATGGATATTTTGATAGTTGGAAGCGGTGGAAGAGAGTACTCTATCGGTTTGGCTCTTTTAAAAGACGAGAGTGTGGATAAGATTTATTTTGCTCCAGGTAACGGTGCTACTAGTGAGTTTGCTACAAATGTAAATATTAAAGATTTTGAAAAACTAGCTGATTTTGTAGCTGAAAATTCTATAGATTTAACCATAGTAGGACCTGAAGCTCCATTGGTTGATGGTATTGTGGATGTTTTTAAAAATAGAGATTTATTGATTTTTGGTTCTTCAAAAGAGGCTTCAAGATTGGAAGGCTCTAAAGTTTATATGAAAAATTTTCTTAAAAAATATAATATTCCAACAGCTTCATATATAGAAAGTAGTGATTTAAAAAGTATAGAAGAGTTTATAGATACATTGGATATACCTATTGTTGTCAAAGCTGATGGATTATGTGCCGGAAAAGGTGTAATAATAGCCAAAGATAAAGATGAAGCAAAAAAAGCTGCAAAAGATATGTTAAGTGGAGAGAGTTTTGGAGATGCAGGGAAGAGGGTGATAGTTGAAGAGTTTTTGGATGGTTATGAACTATCTGTTTTTGCAATTTGTGATGGAAAAGATTATAAAGTTCTTCCTGCAGCACAAGATCATAAAAGATTGTTAGATAATGATGAGGGTCCAAATACCGGAGGAATGGGAGCTTATGCACCAACTCCTTTGATAAACGATAAGTTGTATCAAAAGATTGAAGACAGGGTTATAAAACCTACTCTTGCAGGTATGCAACAAGAGGGTGCTCCTTTTAGTGGAGTTTTATTTATAGGTTTGATGATAGTAAATAATGAACCTATAGTACTAGAGTATAATGTAAGATTTGGTGATCCTGAATGTGAGGTTTTGATGCCACTTTTAAAAACTCCAGCAAGTGAGCTTTTTTATAAATCTGCCAAAGGTGAATTGGATAGTTTGAACATAGAGTTTTATGATAAATTTGCTGTTGGAGTGATGATGGCTAGTGAAAATTATCCTTATGGTAGTTCAAAACCATCAGAGATAATTATAGACAAATCGCTTTTAGAAGGACTAGAAGATACCCATATTGTATATGCCGGAGTTAGTAAGGATGATGGAAGATTGTTTGCTACCGGCGGTAGAGTTTTATTATGTGTAGGATTGGGAGATAGTATAAAAGAGGCTAGGGACAGAGCCTATATGCTTTGCGGACAGGTGCATTTTGCAGGTAAAAAGTTTAGAACAGATATAGCTTATCAGGCATTAAAATGAATGAAGAAGAGATTATAGAGAGATTTGAGAGAGAAAATATTACTCTTGCAACATTTGGTAAAAGAGCATGGGCATATACTATAGATGAAATTCTTATATCTATTATATTTATGATTATTTATATGGGGAAAATACCCCCAAATGCAACTCCGGAAGAAGTTATAAATACTCTTAATGGTATGTTTTATTATGTTGTTTTGATTAAAATTATATATCAGGCTTTTTTTGTATGGATGTATGGGGCAACTCTTGGAAAAATTTTTATGAAGATAAAGGTTATATCTGTTTTTGATTTGAACAATCCTACGGTATTACAGTCTGTAAGCAGAGCAGTTGTCAGAATAATAAGTGAGAGCTTTTTTTATATAGGTTTTTTATGGGCATTGGCAAACCCGAAAAGAGAGACTTGGCATGATAAAGCAGCCAAAACATTGGTGATAAATGTTTATTAAATCTATTTTTCTTTTTCTTTTTTTTATAACAGCGCTCTTTTCTTCAGTACAAGATGTTGAAGTTTTGGCAGAGAGTGTTAAAAAAGATGGTGATATTATAAAAGCTTCAGGCAGTGTTGTTTTGTATTCTCAAAAATATCTTATTACTGCAAACAGAGCTGACTATAATCAAAAAACAGGTGATTTAGAGCTTTTTGGAGATATTACTATTTTAGAAGGAGTCAATTTTTCTGCTAAAAGCGGAAGAGTTAAATTGAATTTAAATACAGATATGGGAGAGTTTTCTCCTCTCTTCTTTTTTGATGATCTTTCTAATCTTTGGATGAGTTGCGAAAGTGCTACATCATCACCTCAAAAGTATATTACTCAAAAGTCTATTACTTCAAGCTGTAATGTGGATGACCCTGACTGGAAGATAGATTTTACAAGTGGGGAGTATAATAGAAAAAATCGTTTTGTAAGTATATACAATGCTATGTTTTATGCCGGAGATATTCCTCTTTTATATCTTCCCTATTTTTCATTTTCAACTGACAAGACAAGAAGAAGCGGTTTTTTAAAACCTAGAATAGGTTATGGTAAAGATGAAGGACTTTACTATATGCAACCTATATATTTTGCTCCGGATGTGGATTGGGATTTTGAGTTGGATCCTCAAATAAGAACCAATAGAGGTTATGGTATAAATTCTGTTTTACGGTATGTTGATTCTGAATATTCCAGAGTAAATGTAGAATTTGGAGTTTTTAATGAGTATGAAAAATATAGACTGGAGAATAATCTTCTAAATAAAAAACATTACGGATTTGAATTAAATTATGACAGAAGTCTTCTTTTTGGAGATAAATTTAAAAATGCGGAAGATGGCTTGTATCTTGATTTTAAATACCTCAATGATATTGATTATTTAAATACAAAGACAAATGAAAACAAATCGTATAACAAGCTTGTAACTTCTACATTGAATTACTATTTGAAAAAAGATTTGGATTATTACGGTCTATATAGTAAATACTATATAGACACATCCAAGGTTTCAAATGCTGATACACTTCAGGAGTTACCTACTTTACAGTATCATAGATTTACAGACAGTATGTTTTTTGATAATTTATTATATTCAGTAGATGTCAAAGCCCGTAACTATGAAAGAACAGAAGGTTTAAATGCTTTACAGTTTGAATTGAATATTCCTGTTACAATCAGTTTTTCTCTGATTGAAGATTATATCAATTTTTCTATGAGTGAGAATATATATTCAACATATATTTCATATTCAAATGATACTTCATCAGAGAGTTATGGGCAGTATTTTAGGAATTACCATAAGTTTTCATTATATACTGATTTGGTGAAATCCTATGATGATTTCTTTCATACACTTTATTTGGGATTGGATTATATAGTGCCCAGTAAAGAGAATAAAGATGGATATTTTGCAGATTTTATAAATATAGATACAGAACAGGAGAGTTTAACTCTGAATCTGGTGGAGTTTTTTTATAATGGTAGTGGAGAGAAAAAAATAAGTCATTCACTTAAACAACAATATTTTTTCAGTGATTACAGATACAAATATGGTGATTTGGAAAACAAAATCAGTCTGTATATAAATAATAATATTACTTTTTCAAATACTATGTTCTATTCGTATGAGTTCTCCAGATTTTCAAAAATCCAAAATACATTTTCCTATAAGAATGATATATTGAATTTGTCATTTACACATACCTATGAAAATTATCCATCCAGAGATACAAATTTTATTACTTTAAAAGTAGATTCTTCATATTATAGGAATTATAATATTTTTACTTCCGTTGACTATGATTTAAAAGATAAATTTTTTAAATCTTGGAAATTTGGATGGAAAAACAGTAAAAAATGTTGGGATTATTCTGTTGTATACAGTGAAAATGTAACACCACAGCTTACTAGTTCAGGAGATGATTCG
>CAYRRJ010000078.1:0-6259 GCA_964426645.1 uncultured Campylobacterales bacterium
TGTATTATAAACTTTCTTGTTTTGCTATGTATTCCATATGGTGCGTAACATCAGTAATTTAATAGTTACTTCTATATTATTGCCATAAAATTTCAAAAAGAGTGAAAATGAACCTACTTATACCGACAGTATCTCAAGAGTGTAGCATCATATCTCCCGTAAAAGACTCTTTAGTCTGGAGTTTCGTATCTTTAGATAACGGCAGAGTTGCAGATTTAAAAATATACAAAAACTACAAGGAGATCGACAAACCGATAGATTACATAATTATAAAAGACCAAAACGAAGATGTCGAAGAGTTTTTGGATGAGGGTATCGACATACTTGTAGCTTCTTTTCAAAAAGAGGTAGATGATATAGTTGAAGCTTTTATATTTAGAGAGCTTTTTGACTACAACGGATAGAAAATGAAAAATATAGACGAACTCTTTGAGATAATTCCCTCTTACCCCGGACTTGAAATCGCATACATAGATGACGGCTCTTTTAATTTTAGGGAAAATTTTATAGATTTTGCCAAAAAAACGGAAGCATCTTTATACATAAAAGATATAAATGCCACCCAAAAAGAGAGAGACTCTTTTGTAACCATAGAGCCTTTTAGTTTTGATGATAAGAGATATACAAAACACTCAATTTTGTATGATTATATCTTTGTCGCTTCAAATTTAAAAGATAAAAATATAGAAGAGATATTAAAAAAGCTATACAGAGTTGCCAAAAACGCGGCACATGTTTTTTTGTTTATTGCAAATGAGGATGTGGATAAAATAGAAAAGTTTTTAGAAGTTACCAATTTCGTAGCGATAAACAGAATAGACGAGATAGAGAAGTTTCAAATCGTCTCAGCCAAAAAGATGCACGGTTGGGCAAAAATATAATATTTCTTTATTTATTTTTACAAAAGGAGTATAATTTCATCTAAAAAACAGGGGACACAAAATTGGAAAATTTTGATGAATTAAAAGAGTTGGTAGAGATAAACTCCTATACCAAAAACAAAGAGGGAGTTGACAAAAACGGAGAAATATATAAGTCGCATTTGGAAAAACTCGGCTTTACATGTAAGGTATATGAAAGAGACGAAATCGGAAATCATTTACACTTCATATCTGAAAAAAAAGATGGTAAAACACTTCTTCTGCTTGGACATATGGACACTGTTTTTCCTCCTCATACATTTGAACATTTTGGCGAAGATGACAAATGGATCTATGGTCCCGGGGTCTGTGATATGAAGGGAGGAAACCTTGTAGCAATAGAGGCCTTGAGAAATATCTACAATAAATTCGGAAATATACACAATATAGACTTTTTACTTGTCAGTGATGAAGAGGGAGGAAGTGATGACTCCAAATTTGTAACTTCCAAACTAGCCAAAGATTATGATTATTGTCTGGTATATGAAGCTGCAGGAAAAAATCTTGAAATAGTAACAGCAAGAAAAGGCGCAGGAACTTTTTATCTGGACATAGAAGGCAGAGCTGCACATGCAGGAAACAACTACACACTGGGGATAGATGCAAATCTGGAAGCATCATACAAACTTCAAGAATTGGTAAAACTTACAAATATAGAGGAAGGTACAACCGTGAATGTTGGAAAGATAGAAGGAGGCATAGGAGCAAATACCATATCTCCTCTGGCAAAACTTACTTTTGAGATAAGATATACAAAAAGCAGCGAAAAAAACAGACTTTTGAAAGAGATAGACCGTATAGTAAAACTCTCTTTTGTAAAAGGGACACAATCCTATCTAAGCGGTGGCATACAAAGAGATGTAATGGAGAGTGATGACAAACAGAAAGAATTTTTAAGCAAAATAGAAGAATATTGCAAAATGAAATTGCCTACAGAACAAAGAGGCGGAGTAAGCGATGCCAATATTGTTGCTTCTTCAGGAACTCCTGCTCTTGACGGTTTCGGACCGTTTGGAGACGGAGACCATACTACAAAAGAGAGGGCTCTTAAAAGTAGTTTCAAAGAAAGAATCCAGCTCAGTACAAAAATATTTGAGGGTATCCTGGAAAAAAAGATATAAAAAGGAAAGTGGTTTGAAAGAAGTAGATTTAAACAATCTCTTTGAAAAACGGAGAAGAGATTTCAAAGATGAAGAAATTTTTGACATAGCTGTTATAGGTGCCGGTGTTGTAGGATGTGCCATTTTTAAGGAATTCTGTCAAAATGGTGCAAAAACTGTTCTTATTGAAAAAGAAAACGATATACTGGAAGGAGCAAGTAAGGGCAACAGTGCGATACTTCACACAGGTTTTGACGCACCTCCTGAGAGTCTGGAGCTAGAATGTGTCAAAAGAGGATACGAAGAGTATCTTAAAATCCACAAATCTTTAAATCTACCTCTAAACAACACTAAAGCTCTGGTTATAGCATGGAGTGATGAACAGCTTGAGAAACTGGATACAATACTAAAAAAAGGTTTGGGGAACGGAATCAAAGAACTGGAACTCATAGACCATAAAAGAACAGCAGACCTCGAGCCAAATCTATCAAAAAAAGCAAAAGGTGCTATTATAGTTCACGGAGAATCTTTGATTGACCCATGGAGTGCACCTCTGGCTTATGTAAAACTAGGAGTTGCCCATGGAGGTAAACTTGCTTTTTCAAGTAGAGCAGAAAGCGGAGAATTCAACGGTGAGTTTTGGGAGATAAAAACTCCAAGAGGACCAGTCAGAGCAAAAACCGTGATAAATGCCGCAGGGTTGTACGGAGATCTGGTTGAAAAAATAAAAGGCGAAAGCAAATTTAAAATAATTCCGAGAAAAGGTCAGTTTCTCATATATGATGAAACATCTTACAACCTTATAAATTCCATCATTTTGCCGGTACCTACAAAAAGAACAAAAGGTGTTGTGATAACCAAAACAGCTTTTGGAAATATCCTGGTAGGTCCTACAGCAGAGGATCAAGAAAGCAGAGATGACAGTTCAAATCAAAAAGAGATGTTAAAAGAATTGCAAAATAAAGCCTATGATATGTTACCGGCTCTAAAAGAACACAAAGTTGTAGCAACTTTTGCAGGACTCAGACCGGCAAGTGACGAAAGTTTCTACAGAGTATATAAAGATGAGGAAAAAAACTGGATAACTGTAGGAGGTATCCGTTCAACAGGATTGACATCATCCTTGGGATTGGCAAAATATGTATATGAGCTATACGGAAAAGAACATAAAAAACCAAAACAGGCAAAAATAAAAGTACAAAATATAAGTGAATTTGCAAAAAGAGACTATCTGGACAAAGATTACGGCAAAATAGTTTGCCACTGTGAGTGTGTAACTCAAAGAGAGATAGAAAATGCTCTAAAAGACGAAGTTGGAGCAGGTACACTAGGAGGGCTTAAAAGAAGAACTAGAGTAACTATGGGAAGATGCCAGGGGTTTAACTGCATGGCGGCCATTACTCAAATGTGCGAGGAAAATAAAAAATGGAAAAAATAGAAATAGCAATTATAGGTGCAGGACCATCAGGACTTTCATGTGCCATTGAACTCTCCAAACTCGGATATAAAAATATTGTTGTATTTGAAAGAGAAGATGAAAGCGGAGGAACACCAAGACACTGCGGACACAAAGGATTTGGAATACTTGAGTTTCAAAAACTTCTCAGTGGTCCACAATATGCCAGAAAACTGACAAAAATGGCAAAAGCCAGATATATAGATATAAGACTCAAATATACCCTTATAAAAATTGAAGACGACAAACTTATATTTTCCACTCCTGAGGGGGTAAAAAAAGTAGAAGCAAAAAGAGTAGTTTTGGCTATGGGAGCAAGAGAGACTCCAAGACCTTCCAGGCTTATATCCGGAATAAGAAGTCCAAATATCATAACTACAGGAGCTTTACAGAGATTTATATATATGCATGATATGAAACCATTTAAAAAAGCCGTTATTATAGGCAGTGAAGTTGTAAGTTTTTCAGCTTTGATGAGTGCCAGACATGCGGGTATAGAGATAGTGGCGCTAGTAGATGAGGATAAAGAGCTAAACAGTTTTAAAATACTTAAACCGCTGACCGAACTGTTTTTAAAAACTCCTGTTAAAACAGGATACAACATAGTAAGTATCGACGGAAAAGATAAAAAAATTCAAAGTATAACTATAGAAAAAGACGGCCAAAAAGAGATTCTCAAGTGTGATGGTGTAATTTTCAGTGGTAAATTTACACCAGAAAGCGCTATAGCCCAAAAAGCTTTTAGTGAATTTAACCACAATAACAACTCTCTTTATGTATCTCAGATTTTTCAAACATCCAAGAGAGGATTCTTTGCTGTAGGAAATCTTTTAAGAGGAGCACTGACAGCATTTAACTGCTACTTTGAAGCAAAAAAAGCTGCCAGATATATAGATAAATCTATAAAACTTGAGAATATAAAACCTTTACATGTAAAGATAGAAGCAGATGAAAACATACAGTGGTACTACCCAAGTCTTGTGGATATATATCAACCAAAAGAGTATCTTACAAAACTAAGATTAAACAGACAGGCAAAAGGTGATATAGTAGTTTATCTAAATGACAAAGAGGTATTTAGAAAAAGTATCAGAGCTTATACTTTTCTAACTGTCACCATTCCGTGGATAAACAAAAAAATAGACAAAGATGACATCATAAAAATAAGATTTATAGAAAAAGATATCTAAACAAAATCACTAAAAGAGGCTTTTACTCCTTCTTTAAAAAGTCTCTTTTTTTCATTTTCATCATTTACTGTATAAACATTTACAAAAAATCCGGCATTGTTCAAAGCTTTTATCTGTTCTCTGTCTGTTATTTTTAACTCAGGATGATATCCGTGAGCATTTATACTCCTTAAATGATTTATCAAATCATCAGGATTGTTATCCTCTTGTAAAGCTGCTCTTGTTATGTTTGGAGCCAATACAGAAGCTTCCTTTATATAATCATGATTAAATGAAGAAATCAAAATCAAATCTTCTATATCTCCAACTTCATTGATAACTTCTATAACTTTTTTTACAGCTGTTTTATCAAAAGGAGTACCTCTCATATCTTTTATCTCGATATTGACTGCAAAAGAGTGTTCTTTCACAAACTCCAAAGCCTCTTTCAATGTCAATATCCTTTGGACTCCTTCATCTTCAAGCTCTTTTTTGCTTACCCTGCCGTCTTTTATACTTCCGAAAGGATCGCTTTCCAGAAACCATGAACTAAAATCAAGCTTTGATAACTCGTCAAAAGTATAATCTACAACTCTATATGGTTTTACAAACTCTGAATGCTCTTTTACATCACTTGTTCTTTCTAGTGTATCATCATGTATGATTATGGCAACTCCATCTTTACTGAAGCCTACATCAAGCTCCAAAAAATCAGCACCTCTCTTAATAGCTTCTTTAAAAGCCGACATGGTATTTTCAGCTCTTACCGACCTAACCCCTCTATGTGCTGCTATCAAATTATTTTGCTTTGAAAAATTTTTCCAAAAATTCATCTAACAATACCCTTTATATACTCTTTCTTCATTCATAAATTCATGATGATGTATCGATACTTCACCGTTGTCTTCTATATTTAGAACCGCATAGGTTGGATTCTCCTCGTTAGTTAACAACTCTTCTTTTATATCAATCCTATATGCTACCTGAAAGGTCGTACTTCTGGTAGAATGAAAAGTTATACCGTTTTTTTGTCCGTGAAAAATCCTGTGAAGATGTCCGAAGGTTATATGTCTGACATTATTATACTTTTCCAACAGTTTCCAAAAAAATTCTCTACTCTTAAAATCTGCCATATTATCCATATCATAAAGTCCTGATTGCACAGGGTGGTGATGCATAAAAAGATATACTTTATCATCTTTGTATAATTCCAGATTTGAACGCAACCATTCCTTTCTTGTATCACAAAGCGCTCCATAAGCCTCACCATCTACCATAGTATCCAAAAAAATAAAAGTTTTATCCCCAAATTTTCTGCAATACTGAACAAATCCTTCTTCAAACAGATGAGGAAAAAAATCATAAAAGAGTTCTCTGTTATCATGATTTCCCATAACAGGAAACACTTTAAAACCACTCTTTTGGACTATATTATAAAATGCTAAATACGCTTTTTGGGAAGCTACATCACATAAATCACCACTTACAGCTATGAAACTTGCATCAGTATGCCATTTTCTCATACTAGAGAGAGCCCTCTCCAATCTTAAAACCGGATCCATACCGTACAAAGAGGGCTTTTCATCTCCTATCAGATGGAGATCACTTAGATGT
>CAYRRJ010000079.1:0-6255 GCA_964426645.1 uncultured Campylobacterales bacterium
TTTGCACTTTTTTAAAGATGCTTTTGTTTTGAAGAGACTGCCATGTAGCAATAAGAATATCACTGCCTATATCTTTTTGATTGCTAATACAAATACCTATTCTGGAACTGTCTATATCTAATATTTTCAAAAAGCGTTCACGCGTCTGATAGACAAGAGATGCAGAAGGAACGATAATAAGAGTGCTTAGATTCTTTGCTGCAACAAGAGAGGCCATGATGTTTGTCTTACCTGCACCTGTAGGCGCTTCAACGACTCCATTATTTCTCTGTTTTGCTTCTATCACCTTAACGACATTTCCCTGATAGGTTCGAGGAGCATAATCACCCTTATATCCAATGGGCTCTTGTTGTATTGTTTTTACAGGATAAAAATCATAATGTTCTACGACTCCACCACTTCTTTTTAGCTTTTCAACATTTTTCCTAAAACCAGAGGTATTCATAACTCCAAACGGATAGGTCGCAAACGGAATAACATCTCCGTTGTTGAGGTTTCTATCAAATATATCTATCTGATTCGAGTAAACTATTTTATATCTTGATTCATCTTGCACAACAAGCACCTTTTTTTGCAAATATCATAAATTATACAAGAGTTGAACGCAATTTTTAAGAAGATAAAAATAAAAATAGCAGATATTGATAATTTGTTTTATTTTATAGCGAAATTCGCATATTTTCTTCAAATATATTTGCAATATACATAGATATATGCTATAATAATACTATCTTAAAAGGAAAAAGGAAAAGATTATGTTGGAAAAAAGTTGGATTATTTCCCTCCCGTGTAAAAAACTCATATCTATTGATGTTGATGTTGATGAAGGCGACAAAGACAGTAAGATTTTAAATGAGATAGATGAACTCGTAAAAAAAGGATATGACTGCGGGAACTATGAAACAGAAGACGGAGAGGGTTGCAATTGGATGGTAGTGGATTCAGAAACGGACTTAGTGGCTATGTATCTCTATAAGAAAGAGGAGATACTAAAAGAGAAGGGCGAAGTGTTTTTTGAGCATAATCAGAAAATTTATGAGGTCTTTAAAAGATTTGACGGAAATTTTGAGTACAACATCTACAACCTTAGTGATTTTGTGAGTGGAGATGTTTTGGAGACAATAGACGGCGGAGTTGTAGAGGGCGACGAAAAAGAGGCCATCTACGCAGCAATAGACTAAGAAGGAGAAAAGAATGTGTGGAAGCGAAACAAGAATCATACAGATACAAGACAGAGATGGAAATGAAATAGGTTTAATTAAAACAAATATGAAAGACAAAGAGCTCAAGGAGAGCTTCGAAAAAATTCGCGATCCGGAAGGCATATTTGAAATCAGTTGTTTTGAACGCTTTGAAGAGTATGCGTCTGAACTAGAAGGAAGATTTTGTGATAGATTTTATATTGATGATATAATGGAGGTTGAGAGAGAATGTCAAATTTAGCTAAAACAACAGTAATGGAAAATATGTTTTATGAGTTTCCAGAGATGGAGAATATGCACCCGTACGATTTTTTCATGGGTGTTGATGTGGATGAATCTTTTTCAGTTGAAGAGTCTGTTCTTGGAGAAGAGTGGGGCTTTGAGACACTTGAGGTTTATAAGATAGAGGATATTCAAGATGTAAGAGGCCTTATGGATGCAAAACTTCAAGAATATGAGGATTTGGCAAACAAGGTCTTAAAAGAGGCAAACAGTGTAGATGAAGGTGTAGTAGAAGATGCAAAGAAATGGTTTGCACACTACGACATGGATGTAAACAGTAAAGACCTAGGCGAAGGAACAAGGGTTTACCTCAATACGGGAGATGATTTCAATATTGAGATTTCAAAAGATGAGCTTGAGTATAGAGCTGAACTTTGGGGAGAGATGGAAGATGATGAATAAAAAATATAGACTAGCTCCAAATGGGGCTATGAAAACAAGACATGAAGCAACTGAATTTATTGTAGAACCGTTTTTTCTCCTATCTTTTTCAAATGTAAGCCCAAAGTTCTTTTTATACTAGGGTTTATATAGGCTCTACATTTTTCATAAGTACCTCTCCAACTTGTCTCTGGGTAGCTTTGAATCATTCTTACATATTGCTTTATCTTCCTTGTATTAATATGTGCGAACTGTAAACTTCTTGTGTGTATCTTTTGTAAAGAACACAAAATCCCTATCGCTGGTAACTATCTTGCGGCTCTCATTTCCATAATAGACATTGTATTCACGCTCTCCATATGGAGTCCAAGTGATAAGCTCGATCGCCAAAGGGGTTGCGGGATATTTTCCATCCGCTATCTCATAATAGCCCTCATCTGTTTTTACGCCATATACATTGTTGCTGTATTTGTTTATCTGCTTGAGATAGTCTTGAGATTTTTTCCACAAAAGATAGTTATCGTCAATAACCAACCTCTTTTTATCTTTCGACTCGATATAGGTAATACTATTGACATCAAGAAAGTTTTTAAAGATTCGCATCTTGTATGGTGTCATAAAGACCTGCTCTGGCTGAGAGGTTAAAATGATAGATTTTGACTTCTTATCATATTTAAAGAACAGAGGAGTTTTTGAGCTATCTTGATGAGCATAATAAAAATCATTGAGGAATCTCTCTGTTGTGAGGTACTTGTTTGAAAAATCATAATCATCTGTGAAATCGATAAGAGAATCGGCTATCTCATCAGAAGAGATTTTAATTCTGCCTATTTTTGAACGAACAAGACCGTTTTTTGTTTTTGTGATCTGGGAATCATTTTGCATATCAAAAAAGCTAGGCGTGATTTTTTTTATCTCTACTGTTTTGACGACATTCTTTGAAGCATAACCATATACTTTTACATTATACTCTTTTTGCTGATCCAACCAGAAAAGCGCATCACTCCAAGAACGAAAAGAGATGTTTTGAACAAAAACATCCTCGCTAGAAGGAGTAAAAATAAAATTCAACCCTTCTCTCTCTCCGAGCTCTTCTAAAAGCTGCATAAAAGAGTAGGATTTGAGGTATTTTTTATCAATATCACTACAAGCCTCAAGTTGAGGTTTGTATTCAAGTGTTTCCCACTTTACAGACATATCTGGCTTTGGTTGAGAATTACAGGCAGTAAGCAAGATCACACTCGCTGCAACACTAAGTAAACTTATGGTTTTTTTCATTTTTTTCCTTTTGATTTTTAAATAAAAGCTCAAGCTCTATCATTAGTTCCTTTGCTTTCTCTTGCTCTTTTTTATCAAGCTCTTTAATGCCTTTTGATACACGCTTTATCACTCTTAGCTTATTACTGAGAAATTTAATGGTCTCCTCGACATTATTTACTCCTGTTGCCGAAACATATTTTTTTATCAAATGGTTGTTTTCGACCTTTGAAGCATCTTTGTCAATATCTTTCAAACACTTTTTATATTCATCTGGATTCTCTTTGTGAAAATCTTCCAAAAGGACGGCATCTGAAAAATAGATAGCATCACAATAAAAGAGGTCTCTTATATCGCTATCGAAATGTAAAAGCTTTTTATATCGCTCTAATTCTACTATTTTGATTTTTGTGAATTCAAGAAATTTGTCAATGGCATTGAGAAATTCAACTCTTTCTCGATCCAAAGGCTGACCGCTCTCTTTGTTATGAACGGACAAGAGCTCTTCAACGAGCACTAAGCCTTCTTTGAAAGAGATGGAATTATTCTGAGAAACGAACTTTGGAAAAAGTGCGATAGAGCTCTCTATGTAGTTATCCCTGCGAATATCCTGACGGTATTTGTTTTCATGCAATATTTTAACCTCAACAGGGTATTCCTTGTTGCTATCTTTAGGATCAAGAATAATGGCAGGAATTGTCGCATACTTTTCCCCATGAGCTTCATTGAGGTGTAAAAAAGCATAGAACCTGCGCTTTCCAAAGAGTAAAGAGTATCCATCATCGCTTTTTTCGACACAGATTGGCTGCAATAATCCAACATCAGATATTGAGGCCATCAACTCTAAAAACTCAAAGGATTCTTCTATCTCGTTATCGTCTCTGTCTTTAAGTCTCTCATTGCAGGCGATCCTAGAAAGCTCAATATTTTTAAAAGAGTACATGTTTATTTACTCCCTCCTTTTCCTTTTTTTAAAATTGAGCGCAGATCGTTTTTCAACTTTTCGGTGTCTATCCACTTATTAAACATTAAAACGCCATCACCTTCATCGATCTCAATGCCGTTTTCATCTTTTTTTGTTTTAACTTCACCCTCCGTCTCTTCCGTATCGCTGTCCTGCTCATTGGAAACGGTATCTTTTTTTGTATCTTCTGCGTTGTCACTTTGCTCATTGGAAGTGACAGCCTCTTTTTCTTCTGTTTTTTGCATTTGCTCCTCTTTTTCTTCTCTTGTCTCTTGTGACTCTTCATTGGTATTCTTTTCTTGCTCATTCTGCTTTAAAGTCTCTTCTTTTATCTCTGGATTTTGAATAAAAGGACTAAAAGGAGAGAATGCATCATCTTCATCCATTGTCTGTTGGACGCCTCCGGAAGCATCCGCAAAAGCAATATTAATATCCTTCGTCTCTGCAACAGGGGCACTGCTTGACTGCAAAATTTCTGGTGTAAGTTCTTCTGGATGTGTAAAAGAGGAAATATCACTCTCAATATGAGTATCATCATCGATCTCGACCACCTCATCATTTCCAAATATCGCATCCGCTTCATCATCCCCAAGAGGATTTCCTCCTCTATCTATTTCTTCTAGTACAGTGCTGATCTTTTTAGCGTAATCTCTATAAAAATAATCATCGATAAAATAGTATTTTTCATCCTCTATTAGAAGTGGTACCTTTATGTTGTCTATCTTTTCAATCTTTGAGGATTTGATAAGTTTTGTAAAATCCGATATCAGTTTTTTTCTATCTTCTTCACTCTCTAGCTGATTGTAATATTTATTGAAAGCCTCTTCTAGGATGACAATAGCATGATTGGTTGTTGATTTTAATTCCGGAAAGAACTCTTCAAATTTTTTCAAAAACAACTCACTTTTTATTTTTATTATAGAGAGTTTTATTGCTCATTCTAAGAAATTCAAAGGAAAAAGAATAACTTTTGATAAAAAATAGAAAAATATTACTTTTTTATTTTCAAAAAACATTTTTAACTCAATTAAGTGCTATTATTTTCAAAATTCAAAAAAAGGTTTCCCTATGAATGAGGCTCTGTTGCTTGCAATTAGAACTTTGCAAAATGGCATTAAAAAAGAGGTTTCGTCTGCTAATAATCTCGTCAAAGAGCTTGCGGACGTTGAAGCATTAATGGACGCAAAGATAGTGGCGCAAGAGAATATGGAATATTATACGAACCTAAGAGATATGTATGTAAGGGTACATTTTGGAAACAATGTGATCCTCCCTTTCTATATAGATAATAATGTGGCAACATGTCTCAAGGTATCAAAACCAAGAGAGAGCAATGAGCGAAAGCTTTTAAGTGTAACGAAACTAAAAGAGCTCTTCGGACTAAAGAGATCAGACACAATAGAGGATGTGCAGGTTTGCATCAAAGAGGAATATGGGGAAGAGCTTAGAATAGAAACGGAGACAAAAAGCTACTTTAAGTCAAAAAAAACTCCTATTGTAGAAGCAATGAGCGCACTAGAGGGAACTGCTTGGGAAGCGTCTTTAAAAAGATTTATGGGAGAGGTTGAGCCACTATTAGGAAATCCAGAGAGGTTAGCTTCCGATAGCGACCTTGTGAGAAAAGCAAAAAGGATTTCATCTATTCTTTCAATGATGGAAGAGAAGCAAAAAAAGATATTAGAAACCAAAGAGGTTGAGCCAAATCTTTTTATAGAAAAGGCAACAAAAACATCGAAGTCTTACAACAAGGAAGATGTTGAAGCATTTCTGAAAGTCCTGCAAAAAGAAAATAGAGCCGAATATGAAAGGCTAACGCAAAACAAAAGCAAAGAAGAGCCATCAATGAAGATGGTAGGGATTTTTCATCTTGACGAGCTGATAGATATTTCTCCTGACTTGCAATCGATATTGGATATGGAATTAAACAACAAGGTGGATTATAAAATCAAGCTCTTTCAAAGCGGAAAATTAAACAGTGATATAGAGGAGAAACATGAAATACAAGAACAAAATGATGTATCAGTAGATATGGGAGCACAAGGTCTGGACGATGAGGTGTCAATAGAGGAAATAGAAGAAATGGAATATGGAAATTTATCTCCATCTTTCTAGCTATTTATTTGACTTTAATATATAAATATGATATAATAATAATATCTAAAAAAGAAA
>CAYRRJ010000080.1:0-6178 GCA_964426645.1 uncultured Campylobacterales bacterium
CTCTCTAGCGTGACAGACTCTCATAACAGGACGAAGCATAACCGGAATCTCAAACTTTTGTGATAGATCAAGAGCTATTTTCACCATATCGTATGCTTCTTGAGGAGTAGCAGGGTCAAAAACAGGGATTTTTGCAAACTTTGCAAAACTTCTACTGTCTTGTTCAGTTTGAGAGGAGTGAAATCCCGGTTTATCCGAACTGATTAGAAGCATAGCTCCCAAATGACCTATATAAGAGGCACTCAAAAGTGCGTCACTAGCTACATTTAGTCCCACTTGTTTCATCGTAGCACATGTTTTTTTCCCAGCAATTGCTCCGGCGTATGCAACTTCAAATCCGACTTTTTCATTGGTTGCCCACTGGGCATAAGTGTTTAAATCGAATTTTTTAGAAAATTTTTGAAAATTGCCTAAAATTTCGCTCGAAGGAGTCCCCGGATATCCGGAAACCATATCTACATTGGCGTGAATTAAGGCTAACGCAATAGCGTCATTACCCATTAAAATCTCTTTCATATTTGATACTTCCTGTTCTTTGGATTTATTTCGGTCATTTTAAGCTATTTTTCTTTATCATATATAAAATATTATTTTAAATATATATTTTTAAAATTAATTTAAAACTTATGTGTAAAATATACACATAAGTAAAAAAATAAAAAATATTTTTTTAAAAAAGTGTGATTTATTTAAGTTTTTGTTAGTATAATCATCAAAATAAATTTTAAACGTACACAGGAGAAAGTTTTGAAAAATATAGTTAGATTTTTTATGGTTTTTATGATTTCTATGCTTATTGGTAGTATTGCATATGCCAAAGAGAGTATAAAAATAGGTGCAATTGTTGCTTCTACGGGACCAGCTTCATTTTTAGGTGATCCGGAACTTAAAACTTTGAAGTTATATGTGGACAAGATAAATGCAAATGGAGGGGTAAATGGTCAAAAACTGGAACTTGTATCTTATGATACGGGAGCTAGTCCAAAAAAGGCTGTAACATTTGCCAAAAGACTTATTAATCAAGATAAAGTTGTAGCTATTATAGGACCTTCTACAACAGGAGAGACTATGGCTATAATCCCAATAGTTCAAAGAGCCAAGATACCTTTACTGTCTATGGGTGGTGGTATTCCTATCATAAAGCCGGTTAAAAAGTATGTGTTTAAAATCGTTGCAACTGACAGAATGGCTTGTCAAAAGATAATGGCTGATATGAAAAAAAGAGGTATCTCTAAAATTGGTATGATTTCCGGAAGCGGTGGTTTTGGAAAATCTATGAGAAAGCAGTGTAAAGATGTGGCACCTGATTTTGGAATAGAGATTTTGGCTGATGAAACTTACGGTAAAAAAGATGCCGATATGAGCTCTCAGCTTATCAAAATAAACAATACAAAAGGTATTCAGGCTGTGCTTAATCCTGGATTTGGTCAAGGACCGGCAATTGTAACTAAAAACTACAGACAGTTAAAAATACCTTATCCTCTATATCAGTCTCACGGGGTTGCGTCTAAGAAATTTATAGAGATTGCCGGAAGTGCGGCTGAAGGAGTCAGACTTGTTTCACCTCCTGTTGTTGTAGCTAAAAAACTTAGTGATTCAAATCCTTTGAAAAAAGTTTGCGTTGATTATGTAAATGAGTATGAAAAAGCTTATGGGACAAAAGTTTCAAGTTTCGGCGGACACGCTTATGACTCATTGTATGCGATAGTTGATGCTATAAAGAGAATGAAATCGACTGACCCTAAGAAAATCAGAGACGGACTTGAGAGTCTAAAAGGTTTTGTAGGGATTGACGGAATTGTAAATATGAGTAAAAAAGACCACTTGGGACTTGATACAAAAACAGGACTTGTACTTTTGGATATAAAAGATGGAGACTGGGTTATAGTAGAAGAGTAGTATGAGTGAACTTTTTCAATTAGTATTATCCGGTGTTACGGTAGGTTTCATATATGCACTTGTAGGTATGGGATTTACCGTTATATATAACTCCAGCGGGATTATAAACTTCTCCCAGGGGGAGTTTGTCATGGCAGGAGGTATGTCGGCAGTATTTTTACTCAAAGCCGGTTTGCCTCTTGGTGTGGCATTTTTGCTTTCTATATTGATAACTTCAATGCTTGGTATTTTGCTTTGGAAATTGATAGATTTATCAAAACAGCGCTCCGTAATATCAATGATAATATTAACTTTAGGTTTTAGTATTTTCTTAAGAGGATTGGCTCAAGTAGTATTTGATAAAGAGATGCATACTCTTCCATCTTTTGTAGGTGAAGGCTCTTTTGATATCTTTGGTGCAACTCTTACCTATCAGGCACTTTTGGTTATAGTCATATCTATTGTTATAGTTATTTTTCTATATCTATTTTTTTCTAAAACAAAAACAGGTAAAGCCATGGTTGCAGTAAGCGACAATCAAAACAGTGCAAAATTGATGGGAATAGATATAAAAAAGATACTTATGTTAAATTTTGTAATCTCTACTGTTATAGCTTCAATCGGAGGAATTTTGCTAACTCCAATAACCTCTACAAATTACGAGATAGGCATAATGCTAGGGCTAAAAGGCTTTGCAGCAGCGGTAATCGGAGGGCTTTCTCAACCTTTTGGTGCGGTTGTAGGAGGGTTGCTACTTGGAGTTTTGGAGTCTTTGGTAGCAGGGTATATCTCATCTGAGTATAAAGATGCAGTTGCTTTTATAGTGCTACTTGGGATACTCTTTTTTATGCCCGGTGGAATATTTAGTAATCTAAAAGCAAAGAGGGTGTGATGCTGAAATCTTTACATGTAAATAGACAGATACTTATAACAACCTTTTTGGTGATGATTGCTCCTTTTTTCTTTCAAAATGATTTTCATTATGAGATAGCGATAGTTTCTATTTTAAATGCAATTATATGCATAGGACTCAATCTTTTGATAGGTTATGCAGGACAGATTAGTTTAGGACATGGTGCTTTTGCAGCATTGGGAGCTTATTTGTCGGTTATACTTTCTGCAAATTATGAGATATCTCCTGTCTTTTCCATAGCGATAAGTGTAGCAATTATGTCAGTTTTTGCTTTTTTAATATCAAAACCTATTTTGAAACTTGAAGGTCACTATCTGGCTATGGCTACTTTGGGAGTCGGTATAATTATATATATAGCATTAAATGCTGAAGCTGATATAACAGGTGGTCCTGACGGTATGAGTGTAGATATTCTCAGTATTTTTGGATATGAATTGGATACATCTTTAAAATGGTATATTTTCAGCAGTATTTTTTTGATTCTGTTGATATGGGCTTTTGAAAATCTTATAAATTCCCCTTTTGGAAGGATATTGAGAGGTATTCATGATTCTCAAAGAGCTGTGCAGAGTATAGGTGTTGATGTCTCAAAGTACAAGAGTTATGTTTTTGTGATTTCAGTTGTGATTGCTGTGATTGCCGGTAGTATGTATGCATATTTTTCCGGTTTTATCTCTCCTGACGAAGCTGGATTTAATCGCTCTATAGAGTTGGTAGTAATGGTCGTGTTTGGAGGAATAGGAAGAATTTATGGAGCTGTTATAGGAGCTGTTTTGTTAACTGTACTTCCTCAGTTTCTTGCTTCTTTTGAAGATTATGAAACTTTGGTTTTTGGTGCAATAATTATATTTGTAATGATGTTTATGCCAAAAGGTGTAATTTCACTGTTTGATAAGAGAAAAAATGCTGTTAGTTAGAGAATTGAGTAAAAAATTCGGAGGTCTTAGTGCTGTTGATGATTTGAGTTTTAATGTAAAAACAAAAACCATACATTCAATAATAGGTCCAAACGGTGCGGGAAAGACGACACTTGTAAATATGATCACAGGAGTCTATAAAGTAACCAGTGGAGAAATATATCTTCAAAAAGAGGGAAAACCCCCAAGTGAGCATGATATAGAAGATATGATTCATGGATTTCGTGATAATATAACGAACTTACCTATGTATAAACTGGTTCACAAAGGAGTATGCAGAACTTTTCAACATCTTGAGATTTGTGAAAATCTGAGTGCTTTGGAAAATATAATGCTTGGATTCGACAGATTTATGAGTAAAAATCTTATATCTTCTTTCATAAGAAGCAGTTCTATAAAAGAGGATGAGGAAAAGTATGAAAATGAGGCTATGGAGTATCTTAAAAAATTCAATCTTGAGAGATATGCCAACAGCAGAGCAGGGGATTTGTCTTATGGTGTACTTAAAAAGATGGAAATTATAAGAGCAATGGCTACAAAACCAAGACTTGTTCTTTTTGATGAGCCAGTTGCGGGATTGAATCCTAAAGAAACAGCTGAAATTTCACAAATTATTGAGGAGATAAAAGAGAGTGGGGTTACTGTTATTTTGGTTGAGCATGATATGAAAATGGTTATGAAAATTTCGGATGAAATTACAGTTATCAATTTTGGTAAAAAACTTGCTGACGGAACTCCTGATGAGATAGCAAATAATGAAGATGTTATAAAAGCTTATTTGGGGACTAAAAATTTTCATGAACACTAATAATATACTCAAAATTACCAATCTTAATTTTAGTTATAATCAGATAGAGGCTTTAAGAGATATTAATATAGAGGTTAACAGAGCCGAAATAGTATCTTTGATAGGTGCTAACGGTGCAGGTAAAAGTACTCTTTTAAAGGTTATAAGCGCCATTGAAGAAGCAAAAAATGGAAATATATATTATAAAGGAAAAGATATTACAAAAAAAGATTCTGTTTACAGAGTAAAAGAGGGTATTGCTCAAGTTCCGGAGGGTAGAGGACTTTTTTCTATATTGAGCATTGAAGATAATCTTTTGATGGGAGCATATGTAAGAACAGACGGTGAAGTAAAAGAAGATTTGGAGTATATATATACTTTATTTCCTGTATTGAAAGAGAAAAAAGATCATTATGCAGGTACTCTTTCGGGAGGACAGCAGCAGATGTTGGCAGTCGGCAGGGCTTTGATGAGCAGACCTGAACTTTTGCTTTTGGATGAACCTAGCATGGGGCTTGCTCCTATAATAGTAGAAGATATATTTGAGGTTTTACAGACTCTTCAGTCAAGAGGTACTACAGTTTTTTTAGTGGAACAAAATGCTTATTTGGCTCTTAGTGTCTCTGATAGAGCCTATGTTTTGGAAAACGGCTCGATTGTAATGAGTGGGGATTCCAAAGAGTTGATAGGAGATGATAAAATCAAAGAGGCATATTTGGGTATGTAATCAAAGATTTATAATCAATTTCAAAATAGAAGCTACATATTTTCCATAGGTTACTCTTTGTAACAAATTATAAAAAAAAGTTTGTATTATTTAAAAACACACCTACATCACACTTCCATTAGTTAGCATAGTCTTACTTTCTATTAAAGGGGACGATATGAAAAAAAGTTTTGTTTTAGTAACTATGGGAGCCATGTTGGTAGCATCTAGTATCTATGCTGCTCCGGCTAAACTTAGAGTTGTGGGTTCTTGGAGTAGCCTTTCTCTTTATAAAGAGTATGAAAAACCGTACTGGAAAAAGGAATTTAAAAAAGAATTTCCAAAAACAAAAGTCAGACTTAGCTCTTTAGGTCAAATTAAACTAAAAGGAGCTGCAGTTTATAGGGAACTTTCCAAAGGTGTTTTTGATGTTGTATCGACTGTTGGGGGATATGTTGTTTCTGATTCCCAGACTTTAGCAGGTTTGGATTTTCCAGCATTAACAGATGATATAACTACAGCGAGGAAAGTTGTAGATGCTTATAGAAAAACTGTTGATAAAGCGTTAAAAAAAGACTTTAATGCAAAATTACTCTCTATAGTTCCATATCCTGCTCAAGTTTTGTTTTGTAAAGATAAAATAACTTCATTGTCTGATTTAAAAGGTAAAAAAGTAAGAGCATCCGGTTGGACTGTAGCTGAATTTTTAGATGGTATTGGTGCAACAGGAATTACAATGTCATATAGTGAAGTACCCCAAGCTCTTCAAAGAGGTGTTATAGATTGTGCCGTGACAGGTGGACTTTCAGGTTATATGTCTGGTTGGGGTGAAGTTTCAAATTATTTATATCCTTTGCCAATCGGTGGTTGGGCATATGTTATAACTGCTATGAATTTGGATACTTGGAATAAATTTTCAAAAGATGAACAACAAAAGCTTTTAGAATCTATAGATAAACATATAGTTACACCTGCTT
>CAYRRJ010000081.1:0-6178 GCA_964426645.1 uncultured Campylobacterales bacterium
CTATAATATCAGCACCTGCAAATATAGCTTTTGTCAAATCTTCTTTATCATGTATCTCTACCAATGCGTTCAATCCCAAACGCCATGCATACTCTAAAAGTCTTTTAAGCTCTTTTTTTGAAAGTGCTTTTGCTATCAAAAGAATAAAATCAGCACCATAAACAACTGCCTCCAGGATTTGATACTCATCTATTATAAAATCTTTTCTCAAAAGAGGAGTTGAAACATACCTTCTGAGCATTGTCAAATACTCAATATCTCCTTTAAAAAAGTGAGGCTCTGTCAAAACAGAGATAGCATCAGCTCCGCCTTTTTCATACTCTTTTGCTATCAACAAAGGATCAAAATCCTCTTTTATAATCCCCTTGCTAGGACTTGCCTTTTTAACTTCTGCGATAATCCTGTAAGGATTCTCATCACTGCTCGTCAAATACGGTTTTACATCTCTGGGAGGATACGGATTGTAGGCCAGACTTCTTCCAAGCCAGTCAAAAGAAAACTCTTTTTTCTTTCTCTCCAAATCTTCCCTGGTTTTCTCTATAATTTCATCTAAAATCATCTAATTCTCTCTTTGCTGTAAACATTTTTTTATCTTCTTATAATGCATTACCACTTCAGGCTCATTTGTCTCTTTTATAAATTTTTCCATTACTTTCATAGCTTTGTCGCATTTTCCAAGTTTATAATAACCCCAGGCCAGAGAGTCAAGATAAAAAGGAGATTTCGGCTCTTTATCAAGTGCCATTTTTACCAGTTTTATACCCTTTTTTATATCCAAGTCATAATCTATCAACAGATACCCGTAATAGTTTAGATATATGGGAAGTTGCAGTTTTTCAACAACTTTCTCAAATTTTTGTGATATAGAATCTAAAATTTTACTGTTTAGTTTATCTTTGTTTGACTCATACTCAAATATGGCCATCTTCCCGAGATAATCTATATTTCCGCTCTCATTATACAATTGTTCAGCAGTCAGATAGGCATTTTTGTAATCCTTTTCCCTAGTATATAAATCCAACAGTAACTCTTTGTTATATCCACTGTTTTTCAAAAAATTTATTGCAGATTTTTTGTCATTTTTATACATAAGCAAATCTATAACTTTTTTGGCATACTCATCTTTTTTAAATTTTTTATACAATCTTTTATATACGGAAACCAGACCATTTATATCTCTACTTTGACCATAAATCTTAAGAAGTGCAAAATATGTATTTTCACTGGCATTGTTTAATCTTATATATGTTTCAAGATATGAGATGGCATCTTTTTTCCTGTTTAAAAATCTATACAACAAATCTACCATATTTAAAAGCATATCTTCTGAATTGTTAAGCTTAAAAGCACTCTGAAAGTACTTCAACGCGAGATTATATGACTTTTGTTTCAAATATATATTGCCCAAAATCTGAAGATTTCTGGCACTTTTATCAATCTCAATCAATTCCAAAGCAACTTTTTCAGCCTTTTTATACTCTTTTTTATTTAAATAGTAGCCAATCAACAGTCTTTTAAAAAAAACACTTTTCGGATCTTTTTTCAGCCCCTCTGAAATAATTTTATATGTATTGTCATCGCTAAATGCCAAAAAAGAGAGTTTTGCTTCCTCTTTCAGATATTCTGGTTTTTTACTTTTTTTATATAAAATATCATAGGTTTTTATAGCATCTTTATATTTTTTCAGTCTCTCAAATTCCAAAGCCTGTATGATTAACTCATCTTCATTTGCAAATGCTTTTTTACCAGTTTTTACTTTCATTTCCGGTTGTTTTACGCCACAACCGTAAAACAAAACCAATATAACTGGAATTATAATTTTATTATACCAGGACATTCATCCTCCAACTCTTTAAAATTTTTCTTAAAATGTTCCCAAAAAGGAAAACTTCTGCATTGTTTCGGTCTGACAGGATATATACTGCATTTTTTTTCTTCTGTATCAAAAAATAAAAATCTAAAACCGTCATTATACTCTATCTCATTTAACGAATACCTGTATTTGACTTTTTTTATATAAGTTTTGCTAAACTCATTTAACTCCAATCCAAGATAATCGGCAATATCAAATATCTCTTTAGGCGTAACCCATATATAACCGCTTTCACCTATACAACAGGCACCTTTACACTCTTTGCAGGCATCAGTTTCAAAAGCATAGTCATACCCATCCTCAGTAATCAACACTGTTTGTATCCGCCTTTTTAAATATCTTTTTCACTTCATCCATGTATTCATTGTCACTGTTAAAAAGTATCACAGGAGGTAAAACTCTGTTTAATGATTTTGATTCTCTTTTAGCATGTATAAGTACCAAAGTCGCCTCTTTCACTTTTTTGGGGTGTACAAACTGTATCTCATTTATCTTGAATTTTGACTCAAGTAACACAGGTATCACCAAATCAATCTGTTTGGCATCGTAACAAAACATAAATGAGCCTCTGGGTTTTAGCAGTTTGTAAACTTTTTTTGCAAAATCAAAAAAAGGCAAGGCATCACAGTGACGACTGAGATATAGTGACTCATCTTCACTTTTTAAAGCACCTGAATTATAAAACGGAGGATTTGAAACTATAAAATCAAATCTCTCTTCAAAATCATATGTTAAAAAATCACCGTGACAAAGATATGTTTTACAGGAGTTTACATCAGAATTTTTTTGCGCAATCTCAATATTTCTTTTCTGTACATCAATCTGATACAGCAAAATAGAAGGAAAATCTCTTTTTAACAAAAGGCCCAGGACACCACAACCCGAACCTACATCCAAAACTCTGCCTTTTAATTTAAATCCTGAAATAAAGTTATATAAAAAAACCGTATCACTGTTATATCTGTATCCGTCTTTATACTGATAAAAAGTCATTACCTGTAAACTCTTATGATAAAACCTCTTTTTTTGCCTTTATCGATATTCTCAACACCGTAACTTATCTTTGCAAAATCTCCAAATTTTTTCAAGACCAATTTTCCTCCGGCTTCTGCTCTGTATTTACCAAGTCCCAGATTTGCCAGAGAAGTCAATCTCTTTATCTCTTTGTCAGGAATTATATTTTGCTTTGATTTCTTCAATCTCTTAAGAGATGCAAAACCTCCGTTATCTACAATAGGTATAACCTCATAATAGTATGAAGCATCATATTTTGACAAAAAGTTATCTACTTTTTCTTTACATGTAAGAGATACTTTATTTGTTCCGTATTTCATATCTGTACATTCAACAAAATCCACCAACTCCAATTTTTTAGGTTTGATGTCAGTTTTTACAGTATATTTTTCTTTATAGTACTTTTCTCTCTCTTTCAACTCATATTTTAAATTTGCAATTTTATGCTCATATTCGTTTTCTCTCTTTTTAACATCCTCTCTTAACTCATTAAATGCATCTCTGATTTGTTCTATTTTCTCTTCTTCCTCTTTTTTAAATTTTTCTTTTTCACTTTTTAGTGAGATTAATTCTGCTTTAAGAGTTTTTAAAGCCTGTTCTTTTTTCTGCAGTTTTAGATTCATGGCTTCTATATCACCGCTTCTTTGAGCCAACTCTTCCAAAGTTTTTATTTTTTTGTTCAAAAACCTATAATTTGCACTGTGTTTTTTTTCATTTTTGGCTATAGCTTCATCTATACTTTTTGAAATATCCGATTTTTCATCTTCCAGCATCTTTACTTTGTTATTCAGTGCTGCTATCTCTGTTTTATATCCGTCTATCTCCTGAATCAAAGTATCCCTCTTCTCTTGGCAATTTTTTAATTTTACGGCTATATCTTTACTCTTCTGTCTGCTTTCCAAACTCAGTTTTTCTATAACTCTTTTATCCTCTTCCAGTTTTGCCAGATACTCTTGAATCCTGTTTTCATAACTGTTTTTTAAATCATTGTTTTTATTTTGTAAAAACTCTATTTTTTTATTTATTTCCTTCAGCCTGTTGTTGTGTTTTTGTTCAATTTGCAATATCTTTTCGGTATTTTGAGCTACTATTTCCTTTTTTTCTTTCAAAATATCACTTATTTTTACCTGTAGTGATGCTATCTTATTCTCTTGAGTCTGTAAACTTTTTCTGTTTTCCTGAGTCATATTTTTTATATTATCCTGCAAAATAACAACTCTCTCTTTAAGAAGTTCGATTGTCTGGTTTGCATTTTCCAATCTTTTATCAGATTTTTTCAATAAATCTTTTGCATACTCCTCTTTAGACCTTCTTTCTCTATCCAGCTCATTTTTCAAATCTGTTATCTCTTTTTTCAAAGAGATGACTTTTTCATTATTTCCCTGGGAGAGTTCAATGTTCTCTCTTTGCAAATCATTTATTTTGGAAGTCAGTTCGCTTATATTTTTATAATGCTGCTGTTCGGTTTCGTTAATTCTTTCCAAAGATTTTGCCATTAATGTTTTTTTCTGTGTTTCCAGGTCATGCTTCGCTTTTAGCAAATCATTGGAAAGTTCTGCCTTTTCATTCGAAAGCATTATATTGTCATTTTGCAGGATAAGAAGTTTGTGTTTCAAATCTTTTATAACATCTCTCAAAGCTTCTACAGAATCTATAACATCTTCATCGATATTTATATCATCTATTTTATTCTTATAATTTTCACTTTTTAGAGATTTTTTGGAGATATACCTTTTTTGTTCATCTTTAGGTAAATCTCCAAATGTCAAAGAATCTTTTTTTATATAACTCTTTTTTAGCTCTTCCTTCCCTACCCCGTCAAAATTGCCTATTTTATAAACTACCACACTTCCAACTACAATAATCAAAGAGAGCAAAAAATTTAAAAATACAGAAAAAGAGTTATATCTCATAAAATACTACTTACTTTCCTTCTCTAATATATGTGTTACTATATGATGAGCATGATTTAGAGCAACTGCTATACTACCACCACTGTAAACAGCTATATCTCCTGCCACAAAAAGCCCCGGAGTTGTTGTTTCAAAGTTTTCATCAAATATAGGATTCCCTTTTTCATCAACTTCTATACCACATTTTTTCAAGAAATCCACAGGAGTTGTTCCGCCTATAGCATAAATAGCCCTTTCATAAACAACACTGTATCCGTCATCATAATTGACTTTAACCAATCCATGGTGATTTTCCAAAGAAACGATATTGCATCCCAGTCTGAGTCTTAGTCTCTCTTCTCCATCCGCATCTTTTATGGCTTTGACATTTGTATCATTTGCTCTACTGAATTCTGTCCTTCTGTAATTTAATGTAACAGTATTGTCATCACATAAATCAACAGCATATTCCAAAGCAGAATCTCCGCCGCCTACAACCAAAATCTTTTCACCCTGTGTACATTTGTCCAGATTAAAGTTAACTCTCTGTCTTATTGAAGGAGGTATCTTATAACTTGGTTTGTTAGGTTTACCCATTTTCCCTATGGCAACTATTACATTTTTACCTACAAATCCCGCATTTGAAGTTGTAACCAAAAACAAATCATCCTTTTTTTCTACACTTTCAACTTCGCTGTTAAATGCAGTATCTATCTCATCATGGTCTAGCAAAGAGTCAAAATAGTCCAAAGTACTCTCTTTTGTACCGTCTGTAAAATCTATATTTCCTTTTAATTCAACCGTTTTTCCCTGCCAGTCTTTATCAACTCTCTTCTTGTCTTTATAAAATTTTCTAATTGTCTGAGAGTGATTGTCACCTTTTTCAATCATAAGTATATTTTTCATTCCGAGAACCTTTGCTTCAACTGCAGCTCCTACTCCTCCGGGTCCTCCTCCGATAATTATCAAATCATAAACTTTTTGCATTATATACTCCTTTTAAGTTTTTATTTTATCTTATTTATATTAAAAAAATAGTAAAATCTTCCTTATAAATCGAAATTCTTGCTAAAAAAATTAAATTAATGTGTAAATTTAAGGAAAACTTTATGGAAACATATTTGAAAAAAGCGAAAAACTCCTCAAAAAAGGTCGCTGTTTTAAAGCCAAAAGTAAAATCTGACATCCTAATACAGATGGCTGACAATTTGGAAAAAAATTGGAAAAAAATAGTAGAAGAAAATGAAAAAGATATAGTATCGGCAAAACAGAATTCACTATCAAATGCACTTTTGGACAGATTATACCTAAATCAAAATAGAATTCAGGCAATGGCAAAAAGTATAAGATAGATAGCTTCTTTAAAAGAGCCTGTAGGAAGAGTTTTAGAGGGTTGGAC
>CAYRRJ010000082.1:0-6098 GCA_964426645.1 uncultured Campylobacterales bacterium
CCTGTATATATCTTCTGGTTATGGTTTTTTACTTTAGAACTCTTCTCAGAAAAGAGAAAAAAAGTAACTCTGTTATCAAAGAAACACTAAAAGATGCGGAAATAGTTATAAGAAAATACCAAGTACAACTTCAACGCTCACTAGGAAACATTGACATCCTAAGTGATGAGTTGGCAAAACTTAAAAACGACCTTAAGTCTCTAAGGGCTAGAAACTCCCAATACAGAATGGAGAGCGAAAAACTTAGACAACATATAAAAGATTTAGAGGGAAAGATAGAGGCACTGCTGTAATGAGCTCTGATATAATAGCATATTCACTAGTAGGTCTTATTACAGCTATATTTTTATATATTAAAATCAAACTTTTCAAATAAATAAAGGCAGAATTTATGAAAGAGTTATCAAAAGAGGAAAAAAAATTCTTATTAAACTCCATAAGAACAGTAGAAGATTTTCCAAAACCGGGAATCAGCTTTAAAGATATAACTACTCTACTAGGAGATGCCAAAGCCTATAATCTTCTTATCAACCATCTATATGATAGATATAAAGATATGGATATAGACTTTGTAGCGGGAATTGAAAGTCGTGGATTTATCTTTGGTGCTGCTTTGGCTTATGCTTTGAAAAGCAGATTTGTACCGATTAGAAAACCCGGCAAACTTCCATATACCACTATAAGTGAAAAATACTCTTTGGAGTACGGTGTTGATGAAGTAGAGATACATATAGATGCCTTCAAATCTGAAAAGAAAAACCCCAAAGTTCTGCTTATAGATGATTTAATTGCTACAGGAGGAACAGCAAAAGCTGCTGTAACTCTTATAAATAAAGCCGGTGCCAACTGCATAGAAGCATGTTTTTTACTAAATCTTAAATTTCTAAAAGGCGATGTAGAGATAAAAAAAGAGACAAATGTTTACTCTGTTTTGGAGATTGACTGATGTATATACCTAAAGCTTCCAATTTCGACCCGGACGACTTGGGACATTTCGGTATATATGGTGGCAGATATGTACCGGAAACTCTTATGCCTGTTTTACTTGAATTGGATAAAGAGTATAAAAAACTGAGATTTGACAAAGATTTTTGGAGTGAAATCAACTACTATCTAAAAGAGTATGTTGGACGTCCATCATCACTATATTTTGCCAAAAATATCTCAAAAGAGCTAGGAGCAAAAGTATATCTAAAAAGAGAAGATTTAAATCATACAGGAGCTCACAAAGTAAACAATACCATAGCACAGGGACTTTTAGCAAAAAAATTAGGGAAAAAAAGAGTCATAGCAGAAACAGGAGCAGGACAACACGGAGTAGCAACTGCAACGGTAGCTGCTCTTCTAGGCTTGGAATGTGATGTTTTTATGGGTGAAAAGGATGTAAAAAGACAAGAGTTAAATGTATTTCGTATGAAACTCTTAGGTGCAAAAGTTCACTCCGTAAAAAGCGGTAGCAAAACTCTAAAAGACGCTATGAATGAAGCGATTAGATACTGGGTAACAAATGCAAGAGATACTTTTTATATAATCGGCACAGTTGCGGGACCCCATCCATATCCTATGATGGTTAGAGATTTTCAAGCCATCATAGGATATGAAGCAAAGGCTCAAATACTCTCAAAAGAGGGAAAACTGCCTGATTTTGTGATAGCCTGTATAGGTGGAGGAAGTAACGCTATGGGTATCTTTAACCATTTTTTAGATGAGGAAGAGACAACATGTATAGGTATAGAAGCCGGTGGAAAAGGGATAGATACCAACCAACACGGTTGCTCTTTGCAAAAAGGAAAACCTGGAGTATTGCATGGTCAAATGAGCTATCTTCTGCAGGATGAAGATGGACAGATACAAGAGGCCTACTCTATCTCAGCAGGACTTGACTATCCGGGAATTGGTCCTGAACATGCCTATTTGAAAGACAAAAATCTTGCCAGATACGAACACATAACAGATGAAGAAGCACTTGAAGCTTTTGTATGGCTTAGCCAAAAAGAGGGTATTATCCCTGCATTTGAAAGCTCACACGCTATAGCATATCTTAAGAAGATGAAAAGAGAGGAGATATCTAATAAACTCATCATAGTAAATCTCTCGGGAAGAGGAGATAAAGATATGATACAAGCCAAATCTCTTCTCAATTTTAAATAATCACTTAAAAAATTACAAGGAAAAATATGAATTTCAGAATAATAGATAAGAAATTAAAAGATATCAAAGCAGACTGTGAAATTATACTTACAGACAATTTAAACCATAAATGGGTAGAAGATAAAAAACTTTTAGAAAAAATAGGCTTTGAACCAAAAGATGAAGAACTCATCTACCTGCCACAAAACAACAAAGTATATGTAGCACTGGAATCAACAAATGATGATGATATAAGAAATGCCGTATCAAAAGCATTCAATACAGCAATAGAGAGAAAATATAAAAGTATCAAAATAGGATTATATGGAAACGGCAGGGCAATTTGTGAGGGTATTATGCTTGGCAGTTACTCTTTTAAAAAATATAAAAGTAAAAAAGAGGATAAAAGGACTGATGAAATTCTAATCTCTACAGAGTCTTTTGATAACTCAAAAATAGACATAAAAGATATACAAAACTCTATAGACATGGCTCAAATAATAGCCAAAGCCACCAATGAAGCCAAAGACATAGTTAATACAACACCTGCCGACATGACACCGGAAAAACTGGCAAATTATGCTAAAGAAATTTCAAAAGAGTTAGATTTGGAGTGCTTTATAGGTGATATAAAGTTTTTGGAAAAAGAGAAAATGGGCGCTTTTTTGGCAGTCGCCCAGGCAAGTATAAACGAACCAAAGTTGATCCATTTAAGCTACAAACCAAAAAATCCTAAATTCAGAGTTGTTTTTGTGGGTAAAGGTCTTACTTATGACAGCGGTGGTCTAAGCCTTAAACCAAGTGATTATATGGTAACTATGAAATCTGATAAAAGTGGCGCAAGTGCAGCACTTCATATTATAAAAGCCATAGCCATGTTAAAACTTCCTATAGAGGTTCACTCAATAATAGGTGCTGCCGAAAATATGATAGGAGGCAATGCCTACAAACCGGATGATGTACTAAAAGCGAGAAACGGTAAAACCATAGAGGTAAGAAACACCGATGCCGAAGGCCGACTTGTTTTAGCTGACTGCCTTGATTATGCCCAGGATTTAAAGCCTGATTATCTTATAGATTTGGCAACATTGACAGGAGCTTGTGTTGTAGCGCTTGGAGAATATACAAGCGGAGTTATGGGACACAACTCATCTCTTAAACACTCTTTTGTAAGCTCTGCTTTAAAATCCGGTGAGTTGGTTGGTACTTTGCCTTTTAATAAATATCTGAAAAAACTTCTGAAAAGTTCTGTTGCGGATATATCAAACATTTCAAGTTCGAGATACGGTGGAGCTATAACTGCAGCTCTATTTTTAGACAACTTTATTAAAGACGAATACAAACAAAAATGGCTTCATATAGATATAGCAGGTCCTGCCTATGTAGAAAAAGAGTGGGGATACAATCAGTTTGGTGCCAGTGGTGCCGGAGTTAGAATGTGTGTCGAATGGTGTATAAAAAAATCAAAAGAAGAGGATAAATAATGGGACTTGGAGTAGGAATAGTAGGACTGCCAAATATAGGAAAATCAACAACTTTTAATGCTTTGACAAAAGCTCAAAATGCAGAGGCCCAAAATTATCCTTTCTGTACGATAGAACCTAACAAAGCAGTAGTACCTGTACCGGATGAAAGATTAAAAGAGTTGGCAAAAATAGTAAATCCGGAGAGGATTCAGTACTCTACAGTTGATTTTGTAGATATCGCAGGACTTGTCAAGGGTGCAAGTAAAGGCGAAGGTCTTGGCAACAAGTTTCTATCAAACATAAGAGAGGTAGAAGTTATCTTACACATGGTCAGATGTTTTGAAGATGAAAATATAACTCATGTAGAAGGGAACATAGACCCTCTAAGAGATATAGAGATTATAGAGGGAGAACTTATTCTTGCCGATATAGAACAGTTGGATAAAAAGATAGAAAAACTGAATCGCCAGGCAAAATCGGATAAAAGTGCCAGGTCAGCTTTGGAGTTAGCAAAAGAGTTAAGGGCTCATTTAGATGAGTTCAAGCCTGTAAGTACATTTGACAAAAAAGATGCCCCTGCTTTTGAAGAGTTAAACAAAGAGCTTAGATTTTTATCTAACAAAACCATAATCTACGGTGCAAATGTGGATGAAGACTCTTTGCTTGAAGAAAACCACTATACAAAAGCTCTAAAAGAGCATGCAAAAGAGGTTGGAGCCGAAGTTATAACTCTTTGTGCAAAGATAGAGGAAGAGTTGGTAGGTCTTGAAGATGACGAAGCTATGGAGTTTTTAAATGATTTGGGTGTTAAAGAATCAGGACTTAACAAAATCATAAAAACAGCTTTTGACAAACTAAACCTTATAAGCTATTTTACAGCCGGAGTCAAGGAAGTAAGAGCCTGGACTATAAAAAAAGGATGGAAAGCACCAAAAGCAGCATCTGTTATACATAACGACTTTGAAAAGGGCTTCATAAGAGCAGAAGTTATAAGCTATGAAGACTTTATAACTTATAATGGAGAAAATGGAGCTAAAGAAGCCGGTAAAATGAGACTTGAGGGAAAAGATTATGTTGTGCAGGATGGAGATGTTATGCACTTTAGATTCAATGTTTAAAAACTATTGATAATTTAAACCCAAATTATGCAATAGGATTGTAGCAAATAGTGTTTATGCTTGTGCTTAGGGTGTTTGCAAAAAATTTAAGGTTAACCAAAAGGTTAATCGATGATTTTTTGTAAATGCCATAAGTACAACGATAAGTGCTAGGTGCATAATCTCTATTGCATAATCTGGGTTAAATATATAATAACTATAAAAAAAGGATGAAAATGAAAAAAATTGTTCTAATGTTTTTGTTTGTATTTATAACAATAAATCTTCAAGCTGTTGATGTTTTACAAAACTACAAATTCAAAGATATAAACGGGAAAATCATAACCATGCAAACTCATGATGGCGGAGTATATTTCCCTGATTTCAAGGGAAAAGCAGTACTTTTGAACTTTTTTGGATACTACTGTCCTCCATGTTTGGCTGAAATACCACATCTTGTCAAACTTCAGGAAGCTTATAAAAACAAATTTCAGATAATAGCCATACAGGTACAGAAGAAGATGGCTCCCGGTGCTTTGGCAGACTTTGCAAAACAGCATAATATAAACTATACTGTTATAGGTATGGATGATATGAAAATTTTTGATTTGATAGATTTTATAACTGCAAAAACAGGATGGAGAGGACAAATACCTTTCATGATTCTGATGGATAAAAACGGAAATGCTTTAACTACCTATCTTGGAAAACAAAAAGACGAAACTCTCATAAAAGATATAAATACCGCTATAAGATAATTTTTCAACTTTAACCTGAAAAGAACTATTTTTCAGGTTAAAGTTACCAACTTCTATTTTTTTTAAGTTAATTTAAGGGCATCTCTAAAAACCAAATTGCTAGATTAAAAGCCAATTTTTGTTTGTTCTATACTAACACGGGTTATTGAACACTCTCTTTAACATGCATAACCGATGGTTTACCAAAGTAATATCCCTGTGAATACTCTATTCCCAGCTCTTGTACACACTTGAAAATATCTTCATTTTCAACAAATTCGGCTACTGTTTTCAAATTTTGTTTTTTTGCAAATAAAACTACTGTTTCAACTATATCTTTGCTCAGCTTATTCTCTTTTATATCTTTTATCAGACTTCCGTCTATTTTCAATATATCAGGTTCATACCGCAAAAGCCTTTCAAAATTTGAAAAACCTGTACCAAAATCATCTATTGCTATTTGCACTCCTGCATCTTTTACATGATGAATAAACTTCTTTATAACATCAAAGTTTTTTACATCATCACTTTCAAGTAATTCAAAAACAACTCTGTTTGTATCATCTTTATACTCTTCAAGCAAATCATATATATATCTTTTTATATCCTTTGACTCTATATCTCCGGCAGAAAGATTTATGGATATCTCTTTATCACACTTTCTTAAG
>CAYRRJ010000083.1:0-6070 GCA_964426645.1 uncultured Campylobacterales bacterium
GATGTTTAAAAACAAATCCGTATTTTTTCAAATTCTTTTTGCTCTTATACTTTATACTTTTTTGATTTTAATAGGTATTGCATTTTGTAAAAATACCATAGCACAAAACCTGGAAAACAAAATAGTAACAACATCCTATTCACAGCTAAGCAACTCTATTTCCATATTGATTGAACCAATCATAGAAAACAGGAATATTCTAAACAGTGTATTGAGAGAGATTGAAAATGAAAATCCCTCTATAATAAACATTGTAATATTTAAAAACGGAAACTACTATACAAATATAGAACAAAACAACAAACAGTTAAAAGAACCGATTGTAAAAAGCAATATAATAAAAAACGGAGAATACCTTCTAAAGATATTTTTTTCACAAAACAGCTTCATAGAGAATTTTAAAATTTTAAACAATTACTATCTCTTTTTTGTTCTCTTTATAATGACTATGTTCATACTTTTCTATCTGTTTATACGATATATTCTTAGAGAACTATTGGAAAAAGAGAGAAAAATAAGAAAAATTGTTACAAAACTAAATGGCAATCCTAATAATTTGAGTCTTATTGGAAATATAAAATATATAATAGACCATCACTCAAAAAATGAGCAGACAATTAAAAAACTAAATAGGGAGTTTGAAGAAAATCTAAATATAAAAACATCTATTCTTTTAAACGAAATAAAAAACAAACAATCTTTTGAAAATAAACTGAAAAAATCTCTTAAAGAAAAGACCGTACTTCTCAGAGAAATACATCACAGAGTAAAAAACAATCTAGCCATAATTTCAAGTCTTATCAGATTGCAATCAAGAAAAATAGAAGACAATAACACAAAGGAAATTTTTATAAATCTGGTCAATAGAATCAAAACTATAGAACTTATACATTCAAATCTTTACAGCATTGAAGATTTTGCGCATATTGACTTTAGGCAATATCTTGATTCTCTAACAAAAAATCTAAAAAAATCTCTTTCCACATACAATGACAAGGTGGAATTTGATATAGAATGTGAAAATATAGATATGAATGTGGACCAGGCTTTGGCATGCGGACAGATACTTAATGAAATAGTAACCAATTCTTTTAAATATGCTTTTACAAAAAAACAAAAAGGAATAATATATATTAAAATAGACTTGAAAGACAATATCTATACTATATCAGTATGGGATAATGGCAAAAGAAAATCTGAACAATCACAAAAGCAGTTATCACTTGGAATCAAACTGATAAATGAGATTATAAAACTCCAGCTTAAAGGCTATTTGGAGACATTTGACGAAAATCCGTACAAATACAAATTTTTCTTTAAAAAAATGTAAAATGGCACAATTTTAGCACAAAAATTTTGTAGAATTCTTTCAAGGAAGAGGGTCTTTGCACTTATCCACTATCCATAATCCGCTACCTCTTCCGCCTTATTCTCCTTTTATAACATATCCCAAAGAGTTGCAGTTTTCGATAATTTCATTTCCAAGTTTTTCTCTTACTCTTCTAACAAGACTTCTGAGTGTTGCATCAGAAACATACTTCTCACTCCAAACATTTTGGATTATGGAATCTATTGATACTATGACATTTAAATTTTTAATCAAAAAAGAGATAAGAGTAAGTTCTTTTTTTGTCAAAGAAACATCAACATTATCATATATCAAAACATTTCTTTTGGTATCAAATCTATAACCATATTTTAAATTTACAAGATCACTTATAATAGTTTTTTTACTGCCTTCTGCCTCTTTCCTTGCCAAAGCCATCATGATAGAACTGTTTAACTGTCTTTCATCCATAGGTTTTGTTATATAACCATAAGGTTTTGTTTTCTGAGCACGCAAAAGGGTGTCTTTGTCACTGTGAGATGTCAAATATATAACAGGTATATCATATTTATCCTGTATCTCTTCCACTATAGAGATACCATCACTCTCACCTTTTAGTTTTATGTCCATCAAAACCAAATCAGGCTTGTATTTTTGGATATAGTACATGGCATCTTCAACATTACTTGCCAATTCATCAACCACATAACCAAACTCTTCAAGAGTCTGCTCGATATCCAATGCTATAATAGTTTCATCTTCAACAACTAAAATATGTATCTTTCTTTCAGACATATTATCCTGTAACCGTATCAATCCACTTTATTGAACATCCCTCCGAAGGATGTTGTACCCTTGGAGGCTCCTGTTTTGAAAACAAGGACATAACAGCTTCTCTCAAATCCTCATTTTTTACAGACCTTGCATCTCTAGGATTATCATCAATCCTTCCATGATAATACAATTTTTCATTTCCGTCAAAAAGAAAAATCTCAGGAGTACATACTGCACCAAGACACCTGGACACCTCCTGTGTTTCATCTATAAGATAAGGGAAATCCAAACCAAATTCATCAATTTTATCCAACATATGGGATGGAGAATCTTCAGGGTAATTTGGATGAATATTCGGATTAACAGCTACCAGAGAAATATCCAATTTTTTGGCAAAATCATATATCCTGTTTAATCTTTCCCAAATCGCATTTGAATACGGACAGTGATTACACATGACGGCAATAATCATTCCTTCTTTACCATATATATCTTTACTTTTATATATATTACCTTTCGGGTCCTTTAACTCAAAATGTTTAAACTTTTTACCGACAGATATGTCGTTTGATTTTACTAATGACATATAACCTCTTCAATAATCTGTTTGATTCTTTCTACAGAATCCAAGTCACACTCTTCTCTCAGCGAATGAGGATTTCTTATATCAGGTCCTATTGCCACCGCCTCTTTGCCCTTTTTCTGTTTTGCCAACAAAATACCACACTCCAATCCCGCATGAATCGCTTTTAATGAAACATCATCTATGTATTTTTTCATAGTATCTCTAAGTCTATATGTAAAATCACCCGGATTTGGTGTCCATGCATTGTGACTGGTTCCCAACTCTACATCAAAACCGGAAAGTTTAAAAAAGCTTTCAGTCTGGGAAACTAAATCATTCATATCTTCATCATTCATACCTCTGGCCGAGGAAATTACATTTAATACTCCGTTTTCTACAGAAACTACACCAAGATTTATACTCAACAGAGGAATACACATCTTTTTATCATAACTTCTGACACCATGGGCAAAGGCATAAAGAGAATTCAAAATTTTCACAGAATTTTTTATTTTCCTCATATTTTCACTGTTTAGGGTTTCCACTTTTATATTTTTTTCACTTTTTAAATCTGTTTTGCTTGTAACTATAGCCTCTGCTCTTTTTGGTATGGAGTTTCTTCTTTCTCCTCCTTTTATATCAAGCAATTCACAATTATTTTCAACAAGATACTTTGATAAAAGTTTTATGGCTGAAGGAATATTTTTATCTATATCAACACCACTGTGTCCTCCTGGCAAATCATCTACAACAACTCTGTAAACTACTTCATCCGCACCCAAATTTTCATACTCCAAATCAAGTTTTGCCAGTATATCCACGCCGCCTGCACATCCTATATAAATCTCTTTTTCATCCTCTCCGTCAATATTAAGTATATTTTCTGAATATATCTCCAAATTCAGATTGGAAGCACCTATCAAACCGACTTCTTCATCCGCAGTAAACAAAACTTCCAAATTATCATATTTTTGCATACAATAAAGCATGATCGCAACACCCATGCCATTGTCTGCACCCAAAGTTGAATTTCTGGCTCTGAGTATATTTTTATCTCTTACCAACTCTATGGAAGGAGCATCACCCAAACAAACCATATCATAGTGGGACTGTAAACATATCTTTGGGTTTCCTTTTCGACACAAAATATTTCCGGCATTGTCAACCTCTACTCCAAATTGCATGTTTTGTGCAAAATCTATTAAAAAATCCTTCATTTTTTCAGCTTTAAAACTACATCTTGGTATTTTTGTAATCAGATCAAATAGTTCTATTACACTTTTCATGCTTATCCCTTATTGTTGTTTAACAAATGAAATGTTATCATATAATTATGAAAATATCTATAATGTTTATTTTACCACTGTTTTTAACAGGATGTCTTTATGTCAATGACAGAGGAGTTTCGACTGAATATTACAACGAATGTCACGAATATTATGATTCAATGGGAATTTACCATAGAGAGTGTGATAAAAACCTAATAGAATTCAAGGATATAAAAGACAGCATAAAGCAAAAAACAGATATTCCCAAACAATAAAGTAGCTTTTAATGAATTTAAAAAATATAAGAGAAGACAGACAAAAGTGGCATTTTTGGAAAAATATAAAACCTCTAAGAGAAACTTTATCAAAACTACCTCATATAGAAAACATCACTTATACTTTGGATGATTGCATAAGACTGGATTCACCCAAGATTTCCGATACAGATAAAATTATAATAAAAAATTTCGCATGGGATTTGAGACCCTGGAGAAAAGGACCATTTGAGTTATTTGGTACATTTATAGACAGTGAATGGCAAAGTTTTATAAAATACAACATTATAAAAAAGCATTTTACACTCAAAGACAAACTCGTAGCAGATATAGGATGCAACAACGGCTACTATCTCTTCAGAATGCTAAAAGAAAATCCAAAAAAACTTGTAGGCTTTGACCCGTCTGTCCACTATAAAACACAATTTGACTTTATAAACCATTTTTTACAATCCAAAATAACATATGAACTTTTAGGCATAGAACATCTTCCATATTATGAAACAAAATTTGATCTCATATTCTGCCTTGGTGTTTTATATCACAGAAGTGATCCTATAGCTGCTTTAAAAGCATTGAATGCAGGTTTAAACAATAACGGAGAAGTTATTCTGGATACTTTTATAATAGACGGAAAAGAAGAAACAGCCCTTTGTCCCAGAGAAAGATACTCAAAAATACCAAATATATACTTTATACCAACTCTTAAAGCATTGGAAAACTGGTGCATAAAGGCCAAATTCAAAGATTTTGAATTACTTGATATCAAAATAACAGATACCAATGAACAGAGAAAAACAGAATGGATACAGGGAGAAAGTCTTGAAAATTTCTTAGATCCTGAAAATCACAACCTAACCATAGAAGGTTACCCCGCACCAAAAAGAGCATATGTTAAAATAAAAAAATAAATAACCGATATTTAGCATGTTAGCTCATTATACAATTATTTAGGAAGGAAGCTAGATGGCTCAAGATGCAAAAAGTTTGGCTAAAGCAGAGATAGAAAATATATCATCAGTCGAAGAAGATTTTGAACATGAACTGGAAGAAAGTGATGATGATAAAAATGTAGAACTTTATGAAGATGAAAACAGAGATGATTTAAAAACACACAAAAAAGTAAGGTCAACTCTAAGCGGTAACATTATTCATATGGAAAAGGGCCATGCAAAGACAACTCTGCAGACAACAAAAGAGATGAGTGTGGACGATCTTGGACTCATACACAGCGGGTTTATTTTCGGAGCTGCCGAGTATGCTGCTGTAGTTTCCATAAACGAAGAAAATCTTGTTATCATTGGAGCTAAAAGCAAGTTTCTAGCTCCTGCAAAAAACGGTGATCTGATAGAATTTGAAGCAATAGCAAAATTTGAAGATGCCAGAAAAAGAGAAATCAAAGTAACAGGAAGTATAAACGAAATAAAAATATTTGACGGTATATTTCAAGCTATAATTCTTGAAAAACATATACTAAAAACAAAACTAAAAAACATCACCAAAGACTATCATACCGTTAAAGGAACAATACCACAGTAAAATACAATCCTGTTTATATATAATTCAACCAGTTAGGAAGATTTTTCTGCTCTGTAAAAAGTGTTGTTTCCTCGCCATGTCCAGGATATACATGGTAATCCTTTTTTATCTGCAAAACCTTTTGAATGCTTTTTTTCATATTAGCAGGATTGGAAAATGGAAAATCAACTCTTCCTATTGAACCTTTAAATATAAAATCTCCGCTGAAAAAACCATTTTCTATGATTATAGCACTACATCCGGGAGTATGCCCCGGAAAGTGGAGAAATTCAACCTTTATACCATCTATATCCAACTCCTCATCTTCATTGACTTCAAAATC
>CAYRRJ010000084.1:0-6069 GCA_964426645.1 uncultured Campylobacterales bacterium
TTAGAAGGACTAAAGCTCATGCTAAAAGCTTTGAATGGCTTGACAATAGATTAGCCATGTTCTTTGTTAATAAAAATTTGGGTAAATAATGCTATTTAGTCAGTGCCTCTTTTTGGCTTGTTATACCTGCTGCAACTATGGTAGAATAATAACAAACAAGGAGTTTGTAATGTTTAAATTATATTTTCTTATTTTAGTTTCAAGTTCACTTCTCTTCTCAAACAACAATCCGCAAAAGATTACAGTTGATATCTACAAAAATATATCTTTTTTTACAAAAGACTACTCTCTTGAAAAAGAAACAAATCAGATATCAGTTTTTCTGCCTGAAAATACAAAACTTGAAGATATAGAAATCAATTCTCTCTGCAACCAAAAAAAGATAAAACTTACAAAAAAAATATACCTACCCAAAGATATAAAAGAGTTAAAAAACAAAATAGAATCTCTAAAGACAGAAATAGAGAGTCTAACATATCAAAACAGACTCCTAAAAACAATTTCATTCAAAGAAAAAACCGTAAAAGAGATAGATGCTCTTTTGCAATCTTTTGATTCAAAATACAGACTAAACAAACAAAAAATCTACAATTTACAAAAAGAGCTGAAAGAAGAAGAAAAAAAGCTTGAAGACCTAAAAAATAAAATCAAACTAAACTTCAAACAACTGTCTCTTTCTCTTACATGTAAAGAAAAAAACTCCAAACTTACCATAAAATATCCGCAAAATGATTTTTATGCAGAAAGCTTTTATAATATATCAGCAGATACGATAAACTCTAAAGTTTCTATTGTCCAGAAGATAAAAATCAAACAAAAGACAGGAGAGAAACTTGAAAATATCAAAATCGTATCTCACAGCTCTTTTTACAACAAAAGAGTATCGCCTCCTCCTTTTTATCCAAAATATATGACTATACAAAAAAAGCGTTTTTCATCAGCAAAAATGCTAAGAGCAGCTCCTGCCAATTATCCTATTCTAAAAGATAATTTCAAAAGATATGCCACTACTTTCTCTTTTATCATAGACAAAGCTTCACTACCAAACAACGAAGAGAAAATTTTTACTATTCTTAAAAGAAATTACGATGTTAAATTTTTAAATGAAATTGACGGTTACGGAGACAATCTTGCATATCTAAAAACAACTTTTAAAAGCGATATTTTTTACCAAAGAGCAGAAGCATACCTCTTCTTAGATGGTTATAAAATTGGCAAAACAGTTATGAAAGAGACCAAGGAAAATCAAAAAAGAGATTTATATTTTGGCGAGAACCAAAATATAAACATAAAAAAATCTATTTTGAAAAACTTTAACGAATCAGAATTTTTTGGCAATAAAACAAAAACAACAAAAGCATGGAACTACTATATACAAAACAATTCTCCTCGTAAAACAATGGTTTCTTTGGTAGAAAGACTGCCTGTTTCAAGGGATGAAAATATAGAGATAACTCCTATTTTTGATACTGTAAATGCAAAAATAGGAAAAACAGGAAAAACAGTATTTGAATTTATGCTGAAAAAGAGTAAAAATATCAAATTTGGATATACAATCACAAAACCCAAGGAATAACAGATGAACACTAAAAATATACTAAAAATCCTACAAGAAGAGATAGTCCCCGCACAAGGATGTACAGAACCTATAGCACTAGCTTATGTATGCGCAAAAGCTGTTCAAATCCTTGGAGAAAAACCCAAAAAGATAGAGATTCATCTCTCCGGCAATATGATAAAAAATGTAAAAGCTGTACAAATACCAAACAGTGGAGGAAGAATAGGCATAGAAGTAGCCTGCGCCATGGGTGCTATCAAGGGAGATGCAGAAAAAGAACTTATGGTTATAAGTCATATAAATGACGATGACATGCTGGAAGTTTTAGAATTTATCGAAAATCACTCTATAAAAGTAATACATGATAAAACTGACATTCCTCTTTACGCAAAAGCTATAGTAGAAGGAAAGAAACATAAAGCCACTGTTGAAATCAAACATTTACACACAAATATAACCAAAATTGAAAAAGACGGTAAAACAATCATAGAGAGAGCTTGTAATGATGCCAAGTTCAATACTTCAACTGATGACAGAGAGATACTTTCCGTAAAAGAGATTTACAAACTTGCCAAGAAAATAGATATCTCTCTTATAGAAGAGCTATTTAATCAGGTTATCGAAAAAAATTCTGCCATTGCCCAAGCAGGACTTGACGGGGAATACGGAGTAAATATAGGATGTATGATAAACAAAAATATACAAAAAGGTCTATACGGCGATGACCAAAGAAACAGATGTGCCTCATATGCCAGTGCAGGAGGAGATGCCAGGATGAGCGGGTGCGCACTTCCCGTGATGACGACAAGCGGTAGCGGCAACCAGGGCATGGCTGCATCACTGCCTGTCATAAAATACTGCAAAGACCAAAATATCTCTTATGAAAAACTTATAAGAACTCTCTTCTTTTCGCATCTTACCACCATACATCTAAAATCAAGCATAGGAAGACTCTCCGCCTTTTGTGGAGTAATCTGTGCCACAAGTGCCGTAGCCGGAGCTTTGGCATTTGTACAGGATGGAGATTATGAGAGTGTATCTATGGCTATAACCAACTCACTTGGCAATGTATCAGGTGTTATATGTGATGGTGCAAAAGCTTCTTGTGCCATGAAAATAGCTACAGGAGTTTACAGTGCTTTTGATTCATCCATGTTGGCTCTTTCCAAAAGAGCATTACACGAAGGAGAAGGAATCGTAGGCAAAGATGTAGAGGAAACTATAAAAAATATAGGTATTTTGGCAAAATCGGGTATGAAAGAGACTGACGAAGTGATACTAAATATCATGGAAAATTCTTAAAAAGAACAAAAAACAGATATTTTTGGGAAAAAATGAAAAAAATGTTTCTTTTTTTCCCAAATTGTCTATTTTCTCCATCAAAACAACTAAAAATACCCAACATTATCTCCCTGAAATCACCTAGCGGCAAGCATTTTGAAAGCTATTTCAAATAATTTAAAATTATAAACTACCCTTAAGCAAATATTAATTTAAGGTGTTCAAAAATTTCTATTTAAGCTAAATACAAGTGTAAAATCGTTACTTAATTAAAATTTTAGATATATTTTATTTATATTTTATTTTATTTTAAGTTTTTTTATAATATAATTCCGAAAATATTTTAAGGAGCAAAAAATGTTCGCAAAACTAAATCCAGTACAAGTTTTAGGAATAGTTGATTTTATAGCTGTAGTAAGCTTAGTTGCATTTGCATATATAGTGCTTTCATAGAGGGCTTATCAAACCCTCTTAGAGTTTAACAAAAACTTTAAGAGGGTTTGATAAAAAGCTCAAAAACAATCTCCTTTGATAAGAAGAAAAGGTAAAATTACTTTTTCTTCTCCATCTCTTCTTGAAGTTTTCTCATTTTTCTTTCCATTCTTTTTTCAAATGCTTCGTTTGAAGGTGAATCCAAAGAAGAAAATCTTGCTTTTGCATACAATACACACCCCTTGTCACCAGGATCACACTCTTTTTTGATAATATCACAAATTCCTTCTATATCATGAGGGCAACTCCAACCTCCACAATTCATCTATATATACTCCTTAACCAAAGCACTTATTCCTGAAACTACAAACTGTACGGCAATCGCTCCCACTATCAGCCCCATAAGTCTGCTTATAATCTTTTGTCCGGTAATTCCCAGATATTTTCGTATATAAATACTGTTTTTAAAAGAGAGATAAACACTAAATGCCACCAATAAAAAAGCTGTTACCAAGGAGAGTAGAGAATATATATCACCTGCACTGTCTCTCAAAATGAGTATAGAAGCAAAAACTCCCGGACCAAAAGTTATAGGTATGGCCAAAGGGATTATAGAAAAATCCTCATGAGATTTTGCCTCTTCTCTCTCCTCTTTTGTCTGGTTTTTTGATTCGATTGAACCATTTACCATTTTTATGGCCATCAAAAGAAGAACTATTCCACCCATAACCTTCAAAGAATCTATCTCTATACCAAAAAGCCTAAGTAGAAAGTTACCGCTTACAAGTACTACAAAAAAAGAAATCACTATTGTCAAGGTTGATTTTTTGGCTATTTTTGATATCTCATCTTTCGTTGAATTTTCAGGAAGGAGAGAGAGCATTATAGCACTCACTCCAAGAGGATCTACGATAGCAAAAAAAGTTACACTGTTTTGCAACAGAGAATCAAAAAACTGCAACATTAAAATTCCGTTTTTAAAACTGCACCACTACTCGCATTTGTAACAAGTTGTCTGTACTGTTTCAGCCAACTCCCTTTGATATCTTTAACCTTTGGCTTAATCTCTTTTTTTCTTTTTGCTATCTCATCTTCACTCAACTCAACCTCTATAATGTATTTATCTACATCTATATGAATTATATCACCATCTTTAAGCAAACCTATCATTCCACCCTCAGCAGCTTCCGGAGAAACATGACCTATACTAAGACCTCTCGTTGCCCCACTGAATCTTCCGTCAGTTATAAGTGCCACATCGGCTCCAAGCCCCATACCCATAATCAAACTTGTAGGGCTTAACATCTCTTGCATTCCCGGACCTCCTCTTGGCCCTTCATATCTTATAACAACAACATCGCCTTTTTTGACTTTGCCTCCTACAATTCCGGCTATTGCCTCCTGTTGGGAATCAAAACATACCGCTTTTCCTCTGAAACTTCTCTCTCCGGTGATTCCGGCTGTCTTTATAACACAACCCTGCTCGGCTAAGTTTCCAAAAAGTATGGCAAGGCCTCCTACTTTTGAGTAAGGATTATCTATAGTATGGATAATCTTGGTATCTTTGATCTCAGCTTTTTCTATCCTCTGCCCTACACTCTCTCCTGTGACTGTCAGATTATCAAGATATAAGGCTCCATTGTCTCTTTTACTTATCTCTTTCATAACCGCACCTACTCCTCCGGCTCGATTTATATCTTCCATATGAACAGTACTAAGTGACGGTGAAATTTTTGCAATATGAGAAACTTTCTTGCTTATGGCATTGATATCTGCTATATTAAAATCTACTCCCGCCTCTTTCGCAATTGCCAACATATGAAGTACCGTATTTGAGCTTCCTCCCATGGCCATATCTATGGCAAATGCATTTCTTACCGCTTTTTCATTTAGAATATTTCTAAAGTTGTATTTTTCATCAAGAGCTATTTCACAAACTCTTTTTGCTGCTGCTCGTATAAGCACTTCTCTCTCGGGAGTTAATGCTGGAATGGTACCGTTACCAGGTAGTGCTATACCCATAGCTTCCATCAAAGTATTCATAGAGTTCGCAGTAAACATACCACTACAGCTTCCTCCTGTAGGACAAGCATTACACTCTATATCTGTCAGAGTCTCTTCGCTTATTTCACCGGCTTCATACTTTCCTACCGCTTCAAATGCAGTAGCCAAATCTATAGGTTCTCCATCTTTGGTGTAACCCTTTTTCATAGGTCCGCCACTTACAAAAACTGTAGGTACATTCACTCTCAAAGCTCCCATAATCATTCCGGGAACTATTTTGTCACAGTTTGGCATACAAATCATAGCATCCAACTTATGGGCATTCATAACAGTCTCTATAGAGTTTGCTATAAGCTCACGAGATGGTAGAGAATAAAGCATACCATCATGTCCCATAGCTATACCGTCATCTACTCCTATTGTATTAAATTCAAAAGGAACACATCCGTTTTTTCTTATCTCATCTTTTATAATTTCACCATATTTATTCAAAAAGAAGTGTCCCGGAATTATCTCTATAAAAGAATTTGCAACTCCTATAAAGGGTTTGTCAAAATCCTCATTTTTTACTCCAGTAGCTCTGAAAAGACTCCTGTGAGGAGCTTTGTCATAACCTTTTTTTACTTGATCACTACGCATAAGTTATCCTTTTTTTATATTTTTTGGTATTATACCATGAGTAAATATATTTTACTCTTTACTTTTTTCAAAATAATTGATATAATTTCGTCTCATTTTTAAATGCGGGAATAGCTCAGTGGTAGAGCACAACCTTGCCAAGGTTGGGGTCGCGA
>CAYRRJ010000085.1:0-6032 GCA_964426645.1 uncultured Campylobacterales bacterium
CTATATTTCTCTTTGAGGAGACTTATAAAGAGTACGAGCTGATAATGGTCTATACCTATATGCAAAATTTTACTGATGATTTAAGAGAGTTTAGAGTCTATCAAGATTTGGTGGATGAGTCTCATTTTCATTTAAAATCTTTTGGCGAGATGCTATCAAAGATGGGAATTCTTTCGATTCCTAGAACTATCCCGTCAAATATCTACAAAGTTACCGATATCACCAAATTTTTAGAAGATGGTATTGCCGAAGAGGAAGCGGCAAAAGAGGAGTGCATCAGGCTTGCGAGTGCGGTAAATGATGAAGAGCTGGGTAAGTTTTTTGATTTTATAAATTATCAGGAGAGTTACCATATAGAGCTTATGAAAAAACTTCTCTAAAGAGTGTAAACATAGAAGCGAAAAAGTTATTTTGGGTACAGTATAGAAAAAATTAAGTAAAAGGGATATATAATTGATTGATAATCAAAGGAGATTTATATGAACTACCGTAAAAAACTTTTATCGCTTATATTGGTAGGATTTATTATTCCACCTGTTTTTTGGGTTTTTGTTATACATTTTTCAAATATATTTACTCTTAAAGAGACATTTTCTATCGCATTCTCTCCACAATTGGTTACTTATGTCTCAATCGTTACGGTTGTAATGATGTTTTATTTTAACAAAAAACTTATTTTTATCGAAAAGGCTGTTACTGCTGGAAACACTGATGAAAAAACTTATAGAAATATACAAAAATATCCATATATATTTATAGTCGCTCAATTTTTTTACAGTACTATGGGTCCACTTGTTGGTATGTTTAGCTTTGATTTTGTAACAGACGAGAAGTTTATTATTGCTTGGCTTTTCTCTATACCCGCTATTGCTTTATTTGATGTTCCTGTGTTTGTTCTTTCCGTAATTAACCTTGAAAAATGGGTAAAAAATATCAAACTTTCAAATAAATTTCCTTTCCTTTCATTTGGAAAAAAGATGTATTTTTCAATTTTTAGTACTATTGTAGGAAGTAATGTGCTGTTGATTGTTTTTTCTATTGCAATAAGTATAGAAAATACGGTGCAAAATGAGATAATTTTTAAAGAAATAGTAATGCTAATTATCGGAATTTTCATATCGGCTTTAAATATTTATTTTGTTGTAAAGCAAAACAAATCATCTGTAGCTATTATCGCAGAAATTGTTTCAAAAGAGCACAATAATCTTACGAAAAAAATTACTATTCCAAACAGAGACGAGACAGGTGTAATGGCAGAAAATATAAACTTATTTATCTCTAAACTTGCCAATGCTATTGATGAGACCAAAAATGTTTCAAATGCCAATCAAGATAGTGCAAAAAATATGAGTTTAATAGTTGAAAAAGTCAAATCTTTTGTAAAAAAAGAGTTTGAAATAATTGCAAAAACAACCAATCAAGCACACTCTATTTATGATTTACTTAAAGAAACACTACAAAACTTTGAGCAAACCAAAAACAATATGAAAGATGCGAATGAGCATTTAAATAAGTCAAAAGATAAACTTGACAAGCTTATTGTAAATGTTGAAAAAGATGTTGAACTTGAAAATGAGTTAAAAGATAAACTTGAACAACTCTTACAACAAACCAATCAAATCAAAGATGTACTAAATCTTATAGGAGATATTGCTGATCAGACAAATTTGTTAGCACTGAATGCTGCAATAGAAGCTGCACGAGCGGGTGAACATGGAAGGGGTTTTGCTGTTGTTGCTGATGAGGTAAGGAAGTTGGCGGAAAATACACAAAAAAGTCTTGTTGAAATTAATGCTACAATAGATGTTATTTCTCAATTGGTTACTGAAGTAACCGATCAAATGAAAATAAATGTTAAAAATATTCATAGTCTTAAAGAGATATCTTTTGATGCTCAAAACAATCTAAACAGTAGTGTAGATTATGTAAATACTACTACAGCTATCACTAATAAAAGTGTAGAAGATGCTAAAAATGTCCTCGTTTTAAACGATACAATGCTTTCACAAATAGAAACTATAAATAATATCTCAAAGCAGAGTGAAGAAGGTATGGAAGAGCTTTTTTCTATGACTAGTGAACTTTTAAAATCAACCGAAGGATTAAATGAAAAACTTAATGATTTTAAAACATAAATCCAAATTATGCAATAGAAGTTTGTAAAGATGCTTATATAAAATCTTTGTATTTGGAGTTTGGCTTTGGGTGTTGAGGAGATTTGGTTATGGTAAATAGTTTTGAAAATGTCTCTTACAAGAGGCATTTTCACTCTGCATACTCCGTTTCTTTGATGTTTTACGGTTATATCTCAAAGAGTGCAAAAGCTTGGTTTTTTGACGAGAAGAGATTGGGGATGTTTTATAAAATTTCGGGAGGATTATTTGTGCTTATGGGGATAGGTTTGGTTTTTATCTAAAATTCATAATCCCTTTCAACTTTTGCTATCCTTATCTTATACTTTTCATACCAGAGTTTTTACCCATTTGCTGGGCTTTTAGGTGTTCTAAATTTTCTTTCCATTTCTGTATAGATTCTTTATCTCTCCAGTATGAGACAGTTATGCCTATCTCTTCTCGGGCTGATTCAAAACCCAAAAAACCGTCCTGTTTTTTGACAAGTGTTGCCATCTTTTCAGCCATTTTCAAATAACCTTTATCGTTTTTATGTCTTAAAGAGGTAAATATAACTGCATAGTATGGAGGTTGAGGTGTATTGGATATGGACATTTGAATTTCCTTCTATTTTCTTCTCTCGTAAAAAAACCATCCTAAAAACAAAAATCCCAAAATGATGTTAAATATAGAGTTTTCCCCGAACATTTTAAGGGATTCATAGAGTTTTTGGTAGATATAATCATCGGTTCTTTTTTGCATCAAATCAGAGTATTTTATAATATCCTCTCCCCAAAAGTATGCTATTACTTCGGGGAGAAAGAAAAATATTATAATTCCGATCAGAGACCACCAACTGGTTTTTGGTTTTAACTGATTTATCAGATTTTGTTTGAAAATTTCTTTTTTCTTTTGTTTCAACTACTCTATTATCCTTGCCATCAAAACACCTTCGGTATTTTTGATCATATTTAAAACATTTTCAGAGATATCGCTATCTGTGTCTATGATATTATATGCTATCTCATTTTTGCTTTTATTTAACATATCATCTATATTGATTTTGTTTTGTGCCAGAAGTGTTGTTATGGTACTTATCATGCTTGGAATATTTTCATTTGCAATTATAAGTCTTCTTTGTGTTTTTCTTTTTGGCATAGAACAGTTTGGAAAATTTACAGAATTTTTTATATTTCCGCATTCCAAAAATTCTTTAAGCTGCTGTGTAGCCATTATGGCACAGTTTTCTTCTGACTCAATAGTTGATGCGCCAAGATGCGGTATAGGTATGATACCTTTTACACCAAGAAGCTTTTCATTTGGAAAGTCAGTGATATAGGATCCGACTTTACCGTTTTCCAAAGCTTTAAGCATGTCATCGTCATTTATAAGTTCTCCTCTTGCAAGATTTATGATTTTTACACCATCTTTCATCATTGCAAATTTTTCAGAGTTATACATGCCTTTTGTGCTGTCCAGCAAAGGAACATGTATTGTAATATAATCTACCTCTTTTAAAAGAGTCTCCAATCCTGTGGCTTTTTGAACTCTGCTGTCAAGTTTCCATGCAGCTTCTACTGAAAGATAAGGGTCATATCCTATAACTTCCATACCCAAAGCCAAAGCATCATTGGCAACCATTGCGCCTATAGCTCCCAATCCTATGATTCCAAGCTTTTTGCCTCTTATCTCACATCCTGCAAATTTTGATTTCTCTTTTTCTACGAGGGAAGGAACGGCATCTTTTTTATCTTTTATGTTTTCTACCCAGTTGACACCACCTATAATATCTCTTGATGATATTAGCAAACTTGCCAAAACCAACTCTTTAACCGCATTTGCATTGGCTCCCGGAGTATTGAATACAACTATACCTTTTTCAGAGCATTTTTTTATCGGGATATTGTTTACTCCCGCACCTGCTCTGGCTATCGCTTTTAGATTTGAGGGTAACTCCATATCGTGCATTTTGAAGCTTCTTAGAATAATTCCGTCAGGATTTGAAAATTCACTTGCTATTTCGTATTTTTCCAAAGGTAGTAAATCCAGTCCTTTCGGAGAGATTTTGTTTAGAGTCTGAATTTTATACATGGTTGTTTCCTTAACCATTTCTTTTTGCAAAATCATTCATTAAATTTACGAGTGATTCTACACCTTCTTTGGTCATGGCATTATAAATAGAAGCTCTAAGGCCTCCTATAGAGCGGTGACCCTTAAGACCTATCATTCCGGCTTCTTCGCTCTCTTTCAAGAGTTTTGCCTCAAGTTCACTGTTTTTGTCTTTGATGTTAAAAGATACATTCATCAAAGATCTGGAGTCTTTTTGTGCGTGTCCTGTATAAAAGCCTTCACTGTTATCTATGGCATCATAAAGAAGTTTTGCTTTTGCCTCATTCAGTTTTGCTATCTCTTCTATGCCTCCTTTGGATTTTATCCATTTCATTATCAGATTTATGATGTAGATACCAAAAGTAGGAGGAGTGTTGTACAAAGAGTTGTTATCGGCGTATGTTCTGTATTGCAACATACTTGGCAGATCTTTTGGTGCCCTGTCAATCAACTCTCTTTTTGCTATTACTATGGTTACTCCGCTTGGTCCTGCATTTTTCTGCGCTCCTGCAAACATAAGGTCTGTTTTTGACCAGTCAACAGGATATGAAAATATATCGCTTGAAGCATCTACTACCAGAGGGGATTTTGTATGAGGAAACTCTTTGTACTGTGTACCGTAGATTGTATTGTTTGAAGTGATATATGCATAGTCGGCGTTATCACTGAAGTTTATCTCTTTTGGTATATGGTTGTATGAGCTGTCTTTGGAGCTTGCAACTATTTCAAAGTTTACATTTTGGATTTTTACCTCTTTGATGGCTTTTGCCGACCAACTTCCTGTATCTGCAAATTCTGCTTTTCCTCCAAGATAGAGATTCATAGGAACCATTGCAAACTGCATGGAGGCTCCACCTTGTATAAACATTACTTCATAATCATTTGGAATTTTATACAGTTCTCTCATTAAAGAGATGGCACCGTTGTGTACTTCATCATACATTTTTGAACGGTGTGAAGCTTCCATGATGCTTATACCGCTGTTTTGAAAATCAAGCAACTCTTTTTGTGCTTCCAGTAATACTTCTGTGGGAATAGCCGATGGACCGGCTCCAAAGTTGACAGCTCTTTTCATTATAATTTACTCCTTAAAATAAAAGACTAATTTTTTAGTTTAAAAAACATATCTTATATTATACTCTTAATTTTCTTAGAGCTTGAAAAAATCTTCAAGATGTATAAAAGTTATTTTTGGATAAAATAGAGTTTATCAATTTTCAAGGCATACAATTTATGATATACGAACATGAGATTCCAACCGGAAGTAAACTTTATTTTGGTGCTAGTGCCAGACTCAAAAGAGAGATAGAGTCAGTAGCAAGCAAATTGCTTATCGAAAACAGATTTGAAGAGATAGTAACACCGTTTTTTTCCTATCACCAGCATGGTGCAATAGACGAAAAAGAGCTTATAAGATTTGGAGATGAAAGCAACCACCTTCTCTCTTTGAGAGCAGACAGTACCATGGATGTTGTGAGATTGATAGGAAAAAGACTGGGAAGAAGCATAAAACAGAATAGATGGTTTTATATACAGCCGGTTTTTAAATTTCCAAATATAGAGATAAATCAGATAGGTGCAGAGCAGATAGGATGTGAAGATTTTTCTTTGAGTATTCAAATGAGTATAAAGGTTTTTAAGTATTTTGAACTGGAACCGTTACTTCATATATGCAATATAAATATACCAAAACTTTTGGCTGAAGAGTTTGATTTGGATTTAAGCATATTTGAAAACGGAGAGTTACAAAAGTTGCTTTCTCTGGATATAGCCTGGCTTAGAAAACTAGCAAAACTTCAACATCCTGAAGAT
>CAYRRJ010000086.1:0-6029 GCA_964426645.1 uncultured Campylobacterales bacterium
TTTAAAAGAATGATAAGCAGTTTTTACAGAATTTTTTTTAGAAGCTGATTTTTATATTCGGATACATAAGTACCCGAATATAAAAACAAATAAAAGTATTGATTTTTTATATGGCTTTTGAGTTATCCATCAAAACAGGAATAAAAATCAGTGATACGATTACAGCTGCAACAGTACCTCCAATCAAAGCTACTCCCAAACCACCAAATATAGGATCACTTGCCAACAATGCCGAGCCAAGTATAATAGCAATGGCAGTCAAAATAATAGGTTTTGCTCTTGTTGCCGTAGCAACAGCAATAGCTCTCCTTTTTTCCATACCTTTGTCATTCATTAATGATTTTGCAAAATCTATAAGAAGCAGTGAATTTCTAGAACTTATACCCATAAGTGCAATAAATCCTATAAGAGAAGTAGAAGTCAAGAAAAATGTATCCACAGTAACCAAATCTGCAACCCAGTGACCAAAAATAACTCCTATAATAGAGAGGAAACTTCCTGCCATAACAATAGAACTTATTGCATAACTTTTATAATATATAACCATAAGTACATATATAAGTACTAAAGCAGCTATAAAAGCTATTCCTAGGTCTCTGAAAGTATCAAGTGTAACTTTCATCTCCCCATCCCATACAAGATGGTAGATTTCTCCTGTTTTTTTATCCTTAAGAGTCAAATCAAACATATGGGTAAAGTTTTTCACACTCTCTTTTGTTATCTCATAGTTTTTAGAAAACTCTTTTACAATCGTTTCTCTTGCATCCAAAAGAGGATAAACCTGTGATACTTCATCTGTTTCAGCAATAACATTGATATACTTTTTGAGATTCTTGTGCATAATAGTAGGCTCATTTTCACCTTTTACTATATCCACAACCTCATTCAAAGGAACCATCATACCTTTTTGATTCATAAGCTCAAACGATGCAAGTTTCACTTTAACCCTCTCCAGTGAACTGTCGTCAAACCTTCTAGTTTTGTCATCAAGTCTTAAAAATATATCTATCTGAGAGGGGTAATCCTCACTGTTTTTTACGCCTACACCCATACCTTCAAATGCGAGATAAAGAATTTTTTGGACCTGCTCAACAGACAAAGCACTTTTTTGTATCTTATCAACATTTGGTAAAATTTTATATTTTTCAAAAATATCATCATCCATGATATCGATATCTACCAAACCGTCGGTTTTTTTAAAAATTGAAGCAACTTTTTTTGAAATTTTTCTTACTTCTTCCAAATTATCGCCATATATCTCCATAACCATAGAAGCCAAAGTAGGAGGTCCTGCCGGTTGCTCTATCATCTTTATAACAGTACCTTTTTTGAGCTTTTCGCACTCTCCTTTTATAACAGGTCTCAGTCTGTGAACCATAGTGTAGCTTCTCTCTTCTCTTTCATGTTTATCTGTAAGATTAACTACTATTTCAGATACATTTTCACTGTTTTTAAAACCACTTCCTTTTACAAGTCCTGCATAATCCAGAGGTGCTCCCTCTCCCAAAAAACTCTCTATATTTATAACTTCTTTCTCTTTTTTAAGAACAGAAACAACACACTCGTTTATCTCTTTTGTCTCCTCTATAGAACTTCCTGTAGGCAAATCTATATATACACTATAGGTATTTGCACTTTTGCCGGGAAGCATTTTTGCTAAAACTATTTTGGTAGGAAAAGTCATTACAGAAGCCGCAAGTAAGGCAAGGGTTAATACTATAACCAAAAATTTTAAAAATCTGCTATCTAATATGGCATATACAAATCTCTCAAAAATTTTCATTTTGCACCTCCATTCGTCTCATCACTGACTTCTGTTGCTATTCTATCCTTTTGAAAATGATGCTTATGATGATGAAATTTTGGCTTTCTAAGCATTTTTCTGGACAGATAAGGTGTAAAAATATATGCTATAAAAAGAGAAGCTATCAGGGCAACAGGTACATTTTGGGGAATCGGCTTCATAAACTCACCCATCATACCCCCGACAAATCCCATAGGAACCATGGTCAAAATAATAGCCAAAGTAGCTATATTCGTAGGCGCTCCTATCTCATCGGTAGCTTCTACAAGTAACTCATCCATATCTTTATCAACTGCATCATGGGCATGCAAATGTCTGTGAATATTTTCTATAACTATAATAGCAGCATCAACCAGAAGTCCCAAAGAGAGCAAAAAGGCAAATAGAGTAATTCTGTTAATCGTCTGTCCCGTAACATAAGCTATAAAAAGGGTTATTGCCAAAATAGCAGGAACCGTAAATGTAACTATAGTAGCTTCTTTCCAACCAAGGAAGAAAACGAGCATTACGGCAATGATTCCTATAGTCACCAACAGATGATGAACCAATTCATTAACTGCATCATCTGCTCTTTTACCATAATTTCTGGTAAGTACATAACCTATACCCTCTTTTTCCAAAACAGGTTTTAGCTCTTCCATCTGTTTTAAAACATCATTTGCAACAAATACTGCATTTGTTCCCTTGAGCTTTGCAATGGTAAGTGTATATTGTGATTTGTCTTTTTCTTCACCTTTAGTCCATATTCTGGCACTTTTGAAATTTTGTATATCAAAAGAGTCTGTAACTCTGGCAATATCTTTTATATAAATAGGAGAATTCATATAATTGGCTACCATTATATTTTTGACATCCTCTATACTTTCTATTGCATTTGGTACACCAAAGATCACTATTTTACCGTCTTTGGTTCTGTTTTTCACTTCAGGTACTTCTTTTGCTATGGAAGATATGGCCTGCATTATCTGTCCCATAGAGAGATGATACCCTTTTAGTTTGTTTAAATCCACAAGTACATTAAACTGTCTTTTATGAGCACCTTTCAATTCTGTTTTTGATACATTGTCAATTGCATTGAATTTATACTGTATATCTTTAACCATTTTATAAAGCTTTGCATCACTCAGATTCTTGTCTTTTTTATAAAATGCAAAAGACAAAATAGGTATATCTATATCTATATCAAAAGGCTTCACAATCGGATTCATAGCATTTTTCGGCAACTGATCCATATTTTGCATAACTTTGTCATAAAGCTTTAAATTCGATATCTGTCTATCCTGTCCTATATAATACTGAACATTTACAATACCTACATTGTGCATAGCCATACCGTAGATATGCTCTACTCCGGAAATTTCTCTGATTCTCTGCTCTAAAGGCTTGACTATAACTTTTTCAATCTCTTTGGGAGTTGCTCCGGGAAGAGGAACTATGATAGCCCCGCCACTTATAGCTATCTGAGGATCTTCTTCTCTTGGCATAATCTCCAAAGAGAGATAACCAACTGCAAGTATAAAAACAGCCAAAAGCGCACTCAAAGGGTTGTGCAAAAATGTTTTGGCAAATTTTCCTGCATAATCTTTAGGAATATAATCTTTACTCATTATAACCCCTATTTTATTGTTATTTCAGAATACATACCAGGTATAATAGTCACATCTTTACTCTTCTCAAATGCTATTTTAACCTTAAACTTATGTGTCATAGGATTTGATGCAGGTATTATAGACGCTATTTTTCCTGTAGTTTCAAAATTGATAGAAGGTATTTTTACCTCCACTTTCTTACCTATCTCAATATTTTTCAGATTACTTTCACTTATCTGAACCAAAATCTTCAAATCAACGAGTGAAGTAAGGATAAGTGCGGGCATACCCGGAATGGCAATTTGACCTACTTTTATATTTTTCTGGATAATAACTCCGTCATTAGGGGCTTTTAATTTCAAATATTCATACTGATGCATAACTTCTTTCAGTTTGGCTTGTGCCTGTTCAAGCTGTTTTTTTGAAATATTTACCATATCTTTGGTATTTTTTTCCATTAACTGCATATTTTCAAGCTCATACTTGGAAACATATCCTTTTTTATAAAGTCTTTTATATCTCTCATAATTCATATGAACATTGTTATACATATTTTGATTCATTTGAATTGCAAGTCTAGCTTGAGATATAACAAGCTCAACCTGTGATTTGGCCAAATCTATCTCTTTTGAATCAATCTCATAAAGCAATTTACCCTTTTTTACAAAATCACCCTCATTTACATATACATTTTTAACAAATCCCATAAATCTACTGGCTATCATTTTGGTATCATCACTCATAACCGTACCTGAAAGCTTCAACTCTCCGCTAAAAAGAGAAGATATAACAAATATAAACAATAAAACTTTTTTCATACTATTTTTCCTCCAACAAACTTTCTAATTCAAAAACTTTCTGATTTCTCACAGTTTTAACTTTTAACAACTCCAACAAAGCTTGAAGTTCTTCTGAGTGCTTGATAAGAACATCGCTTATTTTTTCCAAACCCTCTTTATATTTTCCCTCAAATTGTTCATAAACTTTTTTAGTAAATTCGAACTCTTTCTGCTTTGCTTCTATATCATAATCTTTACTTTTAACTTCCGTAATAATCTGCTTTATTTTCAATCCCAAACCTCTTTTGGCAAGTCTGACTTTCTCTTTCATCTGTAATTTTTCTATTACAGCTTTTTGAAATTCTGCATCTTTTTTCTTTCCATCAAAAATATTCCATTTAAACTGTGCACCAAAAGTATAACTGTCATGTTTTGAAAAGTCGTTGAAAGGTTTGTCATCAGAGGTAGAGTACTCGGCAAAAGCACCTATCATAGGATAAAATGCACTTTTTTGCAACTTAACATTCTCTTTTGTTATCTCATAACCCAGTTTCGCTCTTTTCAAATCAATCGCTTTTTCCACCAAAGCTTTAGGATTATTTGACGGAAGGGGAGCAAGTTCATCAATCGTTTCTATAGAATTTACTTTTACCCCTATCAGAAATTCAAGATACTGATATGCCAAATCTCTATTTAATCTAGCCTGATTCAGATAGCTTAAAACACTTGCTTTTTTAGCCTGAACCTCATAAATATCTGTATCTTTGGCATAACCTTCTTCTTTAAAAGCCCTTATGATTCTTTCCAATTTGTCTATCTTTGATTTCATTATTTTTAAATTTTTTATATAGTTTTCAACCAAAGCTATATCATAAAAAGTTTTTTTAGTCTGATATATCTCTTCGTTTATCGCTTTTTTTGTATCCAAACCGGACAGTTTTTCCATATTTTTCATAATCTTTTTATACTGAGTCAGTTTATAACCTGTAAAAAGAGGTATCTGATAGGTAAATTTGTTTTGAAAATGATTTCTGGCCCCAGGATAGTTCAAATCGTTTGGAGCAATAGACAAAATCTGATCCCCACTGCTGCCAAGCATACTTGAAAACGTACCAAAGTTGCCTCCTGATGCCACAGCCGCCTGTCCTATAGCTCCCAAGAACTCGGAAAAACCAAAATCGGCGAATGTTGCTTCTCTGCTTTGTAATTTAAAACCAAATACATTTCCGGCATCATTACTTCTTAATGCATTTAAAGTATAATCAAAAGTACCGTAGTCATAACTCTGTGCAATTTTTGTTTTAAATCTGGCAATTTTTTCGTCAAATTTGGCGATTTTTATATTGCTACTGTTTTTCTTAAGCAATGCAACAGCCTGACTTAATGACAAATCTTCATAACCTGCAAACAATAATGCAAAAAATATAGATAACACAGCTAAAATTTTCATTTTAACTCCCTTGTTTTTAGTAAAGTATTTTATTATACTAAATATGATATTAATATATATTTAAAAGTCTTTGGAAAGCCGATATTATGCATATCTTAGATAAGGTTTGACAGGTAGAACTTTAGACAAATTCTACCTGTTTTAAGAGACGTGTATCGTCCTTTGTTAATGATGTGATTTTAAAATCAAAACTGTCATTTTTATATTTATCAAAACAAATTTTACCAACTGCCATAAAACACATGTTCTTCTGAATTTCGTAAATGCAGTAGGAATAGGTGTATAGGCATTTTGACTATATGGTTTTATTTTCATTTTTTTTCCTTTTTATTTTCATTTTTATTTCTCGTTGATTTGGAATAAAATCCCAAATCAACTCAATCACTCTCTTCGAGAAAGCTACGCCT
>CAYRRJ010000087.1:0-6018 GCA_964426645.1 uncultured Campylobacterales bacterium
TTTAAGACACTTTTTCTTAAGAGTACCCTATTTTTAGAGTTTTAAATTGTCTCATAAGCCGGAGGTCGGGAGTTCAAGTCTCCCTCTTGACACCATTTCTACAATTATACCCACAAATCCCCTAAAATACGGCATCTTGAGAATCTAAAATAGTAATTGTACCAAAATTGTTCCAAAAAATGTCCAATAAATCAGTAAAATGATAACAGTAATGTAAATATCATTATCTAACTAGAACCATATGCAGAAAAATATATTAAAAGATAATATAACCTTAAAAACAGGATAAAATATATAATTAAAACTATTTAATTAATTCCATAAAAAAGTATAGTTAGAAAATTATAAAACAAAATTATTCCTAAATTGAAAGAGCAATCTTATTTTTCTCCTAAAAACAGCTCTTTTTTTGTATTTGCTCTTTTTACATTTGAATAATACACTACTTGGGTCGGAATTTTAACTTTTGGTATATCTTTATAATCCGGTATTTTATCCCCTTCTTGTACAGTATCCATCCATTCTCTCTGTTTAGCATTTTTATACCTATTTAAAAAACTTCTATAAATCCCATATTTAAAGTAAACTTCACTTGCACTCATGGTTTTTCCATGATAATCAACTTTTTTCCTGCCATCTACCCATACTTTAAAAAATCCTTTTTTAGAATCTCTGGACCATTTTACATGTAATACAATCGTATGCCACTTGCCTCTTAGGTCTTTTTCATCTATTAATTTATAGCATTTTGTAGTATATCCCGCTACTTGATTATCCAGCCAATATCCACCTTTGATATTTTGATGTTTATTTTGGTTTTGAAACATCCAAACAGGATGTGAATCAGTTTGATGAAATTGCCCCAGACAAGTTTTTGTAGGATAGATATTTATATAATCATTTGGAAAATATATAGACCATGTGTACCAATACTCGCTTCCGTCATGAGTATCTCTGCTATGAGAATCTTCTTTTAATTCATATCTTTCTCTGTCATTTGCACAATCACTCCAGCCATCAGTAACACCACAATCACCATCTCTTACTTCAAATCTTTCTATTATATGTGAATATGGAGGTTTTGGAGAAAATTTTTCTTTTTCTGTATCTATTATTTTATATCCGTAAAAAGAAGGTGTACTTAAATGTCCCACAACAATATGACTAAAATTACCTCTATCTAAAGAGGCTACACAACCACTGAACGAAAAAACAAAAAATCCTAAAAACAAAACCCTTATATATCCAATTTTGCAGCCTTTTTTAACATTATATATCATAAAAACTGTAAATCAGACAACAGGGATATTAAAAATACCCCTATTATGAAGCTTTGGAAACTATATATTCATGTATCTCTTTTGCGGCACTTTTACCGGCACCCATGGCTTTTATAACTGTAGCAGCACCTGTTACTATATCACCTCCCGCAAAAACCCCTTCTCTGGTCGTACATGTTTGACTACCTTCTTTTAAAATAATTGTACCTTTTAGTGAAACTTGAAGATTACTGGTTGTAGATGTAATCAAATCATTTGGAGATGTTCCTATAGATATAATAACAGTATCAACATCCATTACAAACTCGCTTCCTTCTATAGGTACAGGTTTTCTTCTTCCCTCTGAATCAGGTTCTGTCAGTTTCATTTTTATACACTTTAACCCATATACACGACCGTTGTCATCAGAAAGTATTTCCAAAGGATTGGTTAGTAGTTTAAACTTTATGTTTTCCTCCATAGCATGCTCAACCTCCTCTGCTCTTGCAGGAATCTCATCAAAACTTCTTCTATACACTATGGAAGTTTCAACTCCAAGCCTCTTTGCTACTCTTGCTGCATCCATAGATACATTTCCTGCACCTATAACAGCTACTTTTTTCCCTATGGTTGTAGGTGTTTCATACTCTTTTTTGTTACCTCCCATCAGATTTACTCTTGTTAAAAACTCATTTGCAGAAAGTACGCCAAGAGCATTTTCTCCCTTTATACCCATAAATTTAGGAAAACCTGCTCCACTTCCTACAAAAACAGCTTCATATCCTTTTTTATCCAATAAATCATCTATAAGAAGAGTTTTCCCGACAACAATATTTGTATGAAATTTTACACCTAAATCTTTTATTCGATTGATTTCTGACTCCACTATATCTTTAGGAAGTCTAAATTCAGGAATACCATATACCAAAACACCACCCAATTTATGCAAAGATTCAAAAACATCTACTTCATATCCGTATGTAGCCAATTCCGCTGAAGCAGCAAGTCCTGCCGGTCCACTTCCTATAACGGCAACTTTTTTACCATTTTTTTTCGGTTTTTTTATCTTTATATTTTTTAAAGACCAGTCTCCAACATATCTCTCAAGTAAACCGATTGCGATAGGCTCTCTCTTTTTTCCCACAACACATTCACCTTCACACTGCCTTTCCTGAGGACATACTCTTCCACATATTGAAGGAAGTTTAGTATATTTTAACAAATGCTCTGCTGCAGCTCTTATATCATTGTTTTTTAGTCTCTGTATAAATCCCGGTATATCTATACCTACCGGACATGAACCGACACATTTTGGTTTTTTACATTCCAGACATCTACCTGATTCTCCAAGTACCTCTTCTATTTTGTATCCCAAACTTACTTCATAAAAATTATATACTCTTTTATCAGGAGCCAAAACATAAGGTTTTTCTCTGGATTTTTTATCCTTTATTTCTTCATGCTCTATAGGACAATCTTCATTTTCATGCTCTTCAAGTCTATTTTCGTCACGAAGTTTCAACCTGTTTTGAGCTTCATCAAAATTTACTTTAAATCCGTCAAACTCAGGTCCGTCAACACATGCAAACTTTACTTTTCCGTCTATCTCTACTCTGCATGCACCACACATTCCTGTCCCATCTATCATAAGAGGATTAAGACTTACTATAGTGGGAATATCAAGTTTTTTGGTCATTAAAGTAGCAAATTTCATCATGATCATAGGTCCTATAGCCACTGCTTTGGTATATTTCCTGCCATCATTGACAACCAGTTTTTTCAACATATCTGTTACATTTCCATGAAGACCATAAGAACCATTATCCGTACATACATAAACATTTGCTCCCAATTCTTTAAAATCTTCTTCTAGTATCAGTAAATCTTTTGTCCTGGCTCCTATGATTACATCCGCTTCCAACCCATGTTTTAAAAACCATTTTACCTGAGGATAGATTGGAGCTGTACCTACACCTCCTGCTATAAATATATATTTTTCATTTTTAAGCTTTTCGAAATCTTCATTTAAAAATTCACATTTTTGCCCCAAAGGTCCTACAATATCCTGAAAATATTCGCCTATTTCAAGTTTTTCCATATCTTCGGTACTTTTTCCCACGACCTGAAAAATTATATTTACAGTACCTTTATCTCTGTCATAATCACAGATAGTAAGAGGTATTCTCTCCGCAAATTCATCTTTTTTAACTATTAAAAATTCACCCGGCATAGCCTTTTCAGCTACAAGCGGGGCTTCTATATCCATAGAAACTATATTTGACACCAAATACCTTTTTGATACCACCTTATACATTGAATCCCCCTAAAAATATTTAATTCAATCCAAATGTAAATCCCTTTTTCACTCTATCTATGAGCTTAGGAATCACATCACTATACTCCCCTACAACTCCAAAATCTGCATTTGAAAATATACTCTCTTTCACATTTTTGTTTATTGCAACTATAGTCTCTGACTCTTTCATACCTGCCAGATGCTGAATGGCACCGGAAATCCCTATAGCAAGATATATTTTTGGTCTTACTGTTTTACCTGTTTGTCCAATCTGTCTGGCATACTCACATACTCCGTTATCAACCATAGGACGACTACAGGCATATTCTGCTTTTATACCTTTATTCTTTAGTGTTTCTGCCAATTCCACTACAAGACTCATATCATCTTCCATCGTTCCTCTTCCACCTGATATGATAATATCAGCATCAAACAGATTCACAAGACCCCCGTCACCTCTTTTTGTTTCCAGAATTTCAGTAACAAAGTCATCATCTTTCAATAAAGGTTCAAATTTTACTATTTTCCCCTTTGCTTTATCATCTTCTATTGGAACTTTAAAAGTTCCTGCTCTGGCAGTAGATATTTGAGGACATGTAAATCCAAGTATTGTTGCAAGTTTTGATTCTCCGTAAGTAGGTCTGTTTGATTCCAGTATAGGAGCAAAAATCTTTTTGTTTTTTCTGTCTATATACTCTCCAATTTCCAAAGAAGTACAATCCGCAGTAACTCCACTTTGTGTTTTTACTGCTGTCCTTGGTGCCAGTTCTCTACCTGCCGTAGTTGCTGCAAAAAGAACTATTTCAGGGTTATACCCTTTTATAACCTGTTCAAATATACTGGAAAAAGGAAGGATAAGGTACTCTTCAAGCTTTTCATTTTCTACAACTATAACTTCATCACTTCCATATTTTATAAGTTTTTCTGCAAGATGTTTTACATTTTTACCTATCAGCAAAGTTCTTACTTTTGTATCTTCTCCAAGAGATTTTGCCAGATTTTTGGCCGGAGTCAAAAGTTCGAGCGAAGGTCTTGTTATCTCACCGTTGGCTATTTCCGCCCATGTCAAAATACCTTTTGCACCGTTTCTAAAATCAACATCTTTAAAACCTTCAGGAATTTTTATCTCTTTTTTAATTTTTTTGTCACTTTTCTGGAGCTTATTTTTACCTGTTTTGATATTTTTTTCCAGACTTTCCAAGATGGCATCTATGCTGTTTCCTTCACTCATTATCACAGGTGCCCTCTCACTTTTTATATTTGCAACTTTTGCAACTATGGTTGGAGAACCGGAAAGTCCTATTTTACTTTCGTCAAGTTTGATATCCGATACACTGAAAATCTTTATCTCGCTTTTTCTGGCATTTACAGCACCTCTTAAACTCGGTCTTCTGGGAGGTATGCTGGTAGGTGTAATAGAAAGCATACACGGTTTTGGGATCTTTAATATTTGGAATCCGCCTTCAATAATCCTCTTTACATGTAAAGTACCTTCTATATACTCAACACTTTCAAGAAATGTAGCTTGAGGAATACCCAGATTTTCTGCCACTTGAGAAGGAACATGAGCGGTATCTCCGTCTGATGTTTGACGACCGGCTACGATTATAAAATCTTCATTCAAACCCTTTCCAAATCCTAAATGTTTTAACATTGTAGATATAGCCAATCCGGTAGCAAAAGTATCTGAACCCCCTAGTTTTCTGTCTGAAAGCAAATATGCTTCATCATATCCCATCGATATTGCTTTTTTTAAAGATTGTTCAAATGATGGAGGCCCCATGGAACATACTATAAGTTTTGAATCCTGAATCATATTTTTCAATTGTAATCCGGCTTCCAAGGCATAGGAGCAATCTATATTTATCATTGATTTTGCTTTTGTTCTATCCATAAGCCCGTCTTCACCCATTCTCATTTGGGATGGAACAGGAACTTGTTTCATTAAAGATATAATTGTAGTTGCCATTTTCAAATCCCTTTACATATTTTGGTATTCCGGACCGTCTCCACCATATGGAGGAGTCCATGTTATCACACTGTTTGGTGCTTTTATATCACATGTTTTACAATGTACACAATTTTCTGCATGAATTTTAAGTGTATGGTTCCCTTTTTTGTCTATATATTCTTCATAGACATCAGCAGGACAAAAGTATTGACATGGCAGTCCATACTCCTCTATATTTTTTTTCAGATTTTTTTCAGAATTTACAATAAGATGCACTGGCTGATCTTCCTCATGATTTACCCCAGAATAGAATACGCTGGTATCTTTGTCAAATGTCAGTTTTTTGTCAAAAACCAACTTTGAAGAAAATCTATCTTTAAAAAATTCTGCATTATATGTTGAAAGTGTTTTTAGTGTTTGATTATCTCTTTTGAGCTTGGGAATTGACAGACAACATCCTTTGGTAAGTAGTCCTATACCAAATTTAAACCCTCCTAAAAAAACTCCTTGTG
>CAYRRJ010000088.1:0-6012 GCA_964426645.1 uncultured Campylobacterales bacterium
GGAAGGAGAGCTCCGAAAGATGATTGGAGGACAAATATAACAAGTGGAGGAAGTATTTTTTTAAGAGAGGCTGATGACAAGCTTGTGGATTTGGCAAAGAGAGCTGCAAAAGCCACAGGACTTGATATAGCTGGAGTCGATATCATATATGACAGAGACAAAGAGGAGTATGTAGTACTTGAGGTAAACGGGATACCTGCATTTGCAACACCGGAGCAAGAGAAAATGGGACTTGATTTCAATGATAAAAAAATAGAAAAAATAGTTGAATTAATAGATAGAAAAATAAACAAAGGAAAAGATAGTGAGTAAGAAAAGATTGCCGAAACTTGGTTTTTTGTATTTGGATTATGTTTTGAGGTTTTTTGACCATTCCAATTTTAAAGGGTGGCCGGAAAAGATAGAGAGTGTAACTTATCACTGGGGAAATGATAAAGAGAGATTTATAAAAGAGGTTAAAAGAAAAAAGATAGAGGTTTTGATAGGAAATATACCTGCAACTGCCTATGAAACTTTTAGGGAAATTGCCAGAGAGTTGCCCGAAGTCAGGTTTGTTCCCTCTTTGGATACGCAGTTTTCTAACAAGTCAAAAGAGAATGTTACGAGATTTGCTTGGAAGTACAATTTGCCTATCCCGAAAACCTATATATTTTATGATAGAAAAGAGGGGTATGAGTTTTTGGAAAAAACCACATATCCAAAGATTGTAAAAAGAAGTTACGGACCTTCAAATTACGGTGGATATTTTGTACATAAGGTTGATAGCAAAGAGGAAGCAAAAAAGCTTTTTGATACAAAAAAATACCATCCGATGTATATACAGGATTTCGTACCTATGGAAGCTGATATAAGAGTTATGTTGATAGGGCACAAACCTGTATGTGCTTTTTGGAGAAGAGCTCCCGAGGGAGAGTGGCTGACAAATACAAGTCAGGGAGGCAGTATGGATTATATGAATATTCCAAAGAGTGTGCTTGATTTGGCGGTTAAAGTCAGTAAAGCTGCTAAAGCTGAGTATTGGGCATGTGATGTGGCTTATGGAAAGGACGGAAAAGTAAGGATTTTGGAGTGTGCTACCGCATTTGCCGCATTTCCGTATATAAGAGATTGGATTGGAGAGTATCTGATGTGGAGTTTGAGTGATGGAATGTTTAAAAAACCTCATATTCCTATGTTCAACTGGGAGGAGCTTGGAAAGATAGACAGTTCGCTTTTAAGGACGATGAGACATATAACTTTTGGTAAATATAGTCCAAGTTATGACGGGGCCTATTTTCACAAAAAAAGAAAATCTTATGGAGAAAGCAAATATTATCTGCATGAATTGGACAGTATGTACAATATGTATGATGTAATTCCCAGAGATTATGAGGAGTGGCCAAGTGAAAAATGGAATTTTCAAGATAGGTTTCCTTTAAAAAGTATAAAGTCTATGAAAGTTGAGAACAAAGAAGATAAAGTCATACCTATAAGCAGCGGAGATGAAGCATCTGAGAAATTTGATATTTCAAAAGAGGAACTAAAAGAGTTTTTTAGAAGTATCAAAGGTTTGGGAAATAAGAAAGTTGAAAGAATATTTGAAAAACTTACAAAAGATGAAATAGTAGATATTTTAGAGCAGAGTCCTTTTGAGCTTTCCGAAATAAAGGGCATTACTGATAAGATAGTAGATATTATTTTAGACAGATGGTCTATTTTGAAGCAGGAATACAAAGGAAATCTGTCAGAATCATGAAAAATCAGTATATTTCATATGATGAAGGAAACGAGCTTTTAAAAAAATATGAAAAAGAGTTTCCATCTATTATAAAAACAGAGAGTATCGGCAAGACACATGAGGGAAGAGAGATAATTTTAGCTACTTTGAGTCTCGATATAAAAGAAGAGTCGAATAAACCTGCTTTGTTATATACAGGAACCATACATGCAAGAGAGTGGATAGGGCATGAACTTGCACTTAAATTTATAGAATATATCTTGAAAAATTATGATACAAATCCAAAGATATACGAGTATCTAAAACGTTCAACTCTATATATGGTTCCGTGTCTAAATCCTGATGGTTTTGAATATTCCAGAAAACATTTCTCTTTTTGGAGAAAAAATAGAAGATTGAATTCTGACGGTTCCTATGGAGTGGATTTGAACAGAAATTTTTCTATAGGTTTTAAGAAGAGTTCAAAAATGAATTCAAATGTATATGGAGGGGAAAAACCTTTTAGTGAGCCTGAAACACAGGCTATAAAAAAATTTGTTGATACTCATGACAATATAACCATAGCTTTGGATTATCATTCTCAAGGAAATGTATTTTTTCCAGCTCACAAATTTAGGCACGAAAGTGAAATAGACGGAAGTGATTTAAATATACTTTGTGCCAATATGAGTGAACAGATAAACAGGGTAACCGGTAGAAACTATGGAATACACAGAGGGAAACCTCCCGCAAAACTTATAAGCGGAAGTGGTAGAGAGTATTATTATTCCAAGGGGATACTGTCTGTGGTTGTTGAGGTGGGAACAAAAAATATACCTGATTATATGAAAGTTATGAGCAGTTCAATAAATGAAAACATACCTGCACTTTTGAAGGCTTTTGAAGAGACTATAAACTATTCGTATCTCGCTCCGAAAAGAGTTGATGATTTTACAATTTCAAGTATAAGTGAAAATAGTGTAGAGCTTAAATGGAAATATGAAAAAAGAGATGATGTGTATTTTGAAATATACAGAAATACAAAGGATAAGGCTTCATGCGGAGAGCATAATCTGGCGGGAATTACAAGGGAACTCTGTTTTCATGATATAGAACTTGAATCAGCAACAACATACTATTATACTGTTCGTGCGGTCAACAAAAAAACAAAATTGAAATCTGCATATGCTCCTGTGGTCAGAGTCAAAACAAAGCTGGAAAGAGATGAGTTTTTGAGAATGCTTTTTGCTCTAAAAGACGGTACTGGTTATGTAGGTGAAAAAATGGCTGAGGTTAACAGGTCTCATTTTGGGAAAAATTCTCTTTTTGTAGGAGTTGACAAAGCAAAAGGTATATGTGATGGAGTTATAAGTTATGATTTGAGTTCAATTCCCAAAGATGCGATTATCAAAACTGCCAGATTACATCTATATCCTATGAACAGAGTTCAGGCAAAAATAGAAAAATATGGAGAATGGAATCTATGTATATTGGACAAAGAGGATATAAGTGACATAACAGACTTTAGTCAGATAGAAAATGCCAGATGTGTTCAAGTGATAGGAGCTCCTATAAAATCACAGAATTTGACACAGGGTATATGGAATTTTTGGGAGTTTTCCTCATACCAGTGTGAACTTCTTCAAAATGAGCTTCATGATGAAAAAGTTATTTTTAGAGTTGACGGTCCTAAAACTCTCCCTTACGGGGAGGATTCCCAAATGATGCAGTTTGATATAGGTTACGGTAATTTTGGAGGAGGATTGCATTATAGACCTGTTTTAGAGATAAAATATACTCTTCCTACGAAGAAGGTTGAAATCTCTCCACAGCTTAGTGAAGGTATAAGTAAAAATCTTCATAAAAACTTTTTGGAAAGTGGTTATGATAAAAACGGAGATAAACTGTACGGACATATAAGATATGATCTGTCTTCTTTGCCAAACCCTGATACAACAGTGATAGCCAATGCCTATATAGAACTGGAAAATCAGACTATATATAAAAAATCAAGAGGAGTCAGTTTTTATTTGGAACTTTTGGATTTGGATGATGAAATATCTTCCTATGAGGATGTAAAAAACAGAGAGAGAATAGAGTATATAGGATATGAACTTCAAGACAGTACTCTTAATATAAAGAAAAAACACTATTTCATGTTTGATACTCTATCAAAGCTCTCCTTGGAAAAATTTCATCTGAAGAACAATCATTTGGAAATTATTATAAATGCCACTTCAAGTGAATCAAAAGTTTTGGGAAGAATTGTTAGATGGGGACAGAAACCAAAACTTGTAATTGAGTACATAAATAAAAGAAAAAAACCTTTGGAAAAAGTTGAAAATTTAAAATATACCGTAGAAAAAGGTGTTATAAAATTAACATGGAACAATCCCAAAAGTGATGAATTTGTCGGTGCCTATGTTGTTAGAAATTCTTTTCATCCTCCGAAAAATTTTATGGATGGTGTTAAGATTTACGGAGGAAAAGATGAATATACATATGACAGATTTGCTTCTCTTGACAGAGATAAATTTTACAGTGTGTTTACTTACGATGATGTTCCTAATTTTTCCGAACCTGAAATATTACATGTAGTTTTTTAAAAAGGATTTAGTTTGCAGCATTTGATAAATACCAGAGATTTTACATTGGAAGAGATAGAGCTTCTTTATAAAAGGGCCGAAGAGTTTTTGGATGAGAAAAAGAGAGATATACTCAAAAATCGTATGATTATAACTATATTTTTTGAAAACTCGACCAGAACAAGAAGCAGTTTTGAGATAGCAGCCAAAAGACTTGGGGCAGATGTTGTAAGTCTCGATGTTTCTCATAGTTCTTCAAGCAAAGGAGAAACTCTTTTTGATACGGCGGCAAATCTTGACGCGATGGGACCAAATGCCATAGTTGTAAGACATAAAAATGCCGGGGTACCTCATATCCTTTCAAAATATGTAAATTGTCCTATCATAAACGGTGGAGATGGAAGCCACGCCCATCCTACACAGGCTCTTTTGGATCTGTTTACTATACAAAGACATTTTGAAGGTAATGTAAAAGGCAAAAAGATAGCCATAGTGGGAGATATTAAAAACTCAAGAGTGGCAAACAGTAATATTGAACTTTTAAACAGGGCAGGATTGGAGGTTATACTTGTAGCTCCTCCTCATTTTTTACCGAAGACAAATCTTAAAGTATCACATTCTATTAAAGAAATTATAAATGAAGTTGATATAATAATGTCTTTGAGGACACAGACAGAAAGGCATGAAAACCAGATATATGCTTCTTTAAAAGATTATGCAGAAGATTTTTGTATAACACTTGATTTAATAGAAGAGAGAGATATACTTTTGCTTCATCCCGGTCCTGTTCACAGAAATGTTGATATTGATGATATTATGATGCAGGATTCAAGGTGTAAAGTTTTGGAACAGGTAAAAAATGGAGTGGCAGTCAGAATGGCAGTCTTGGAGAAGTTGATTGGTAGATGATTTTAAAGATCAGGCCAATTATTACGGCTCGAGGGGAGAGCCTTTTTTCTTTGCGATTGATTTTGAACTTGGTGAGTATATAATTTCAGAGAAACCTGATAATGTGTTATATAAAGTTGGAGAATACAGTAATTATAATTTTAGAAAAGAAACAGGCAAAAAAATTGAGTTGAATCCTGAATTTATAAATTTTAAACATTATAAAAAAGTTTTTAAAAGAGTTATAGAAGAGATAAAAAAAGGGAATACATATCTTTTAAATCTTACATTTTCTACAAAACTTAAAGGAAAGAGCATTAACTTAAAGTATATTTTTGAAAATTCTAATGCAGAGTTTAAACTTTTTGTAGAAGATAGATTTGTCTGTTTTTCTCCGGAGAGATTTATCAAAATAGATAAAAATATCATAATGACCTATCCTATGAAAGGTACTATTGATGCTTCTTTAAAAAATGCGGAGGACATGATACTGCATGATGAAAAAGAGATGAGTGAACATTTAATGGTGGTTGATTTGCTTAGAAATGATTTGAGTATGGTGGCAAAAAAAGTTAGAGTTGAAGATTATAGGTATTTACAAAAAATTCAGGCAGGGGATAAAGAACTTTTGCAGGTAAGTTCAAAAATAGTTGGATTGCTTGATGAGAATTGGAGATCAAATATAGGTACAATTTTGCTTAAACTGCTTCCTGCAGGCTCAATAAGCGGCACTCCAAAGAAAAAAACAGTATCAATCATAAAGGAAACAGAAATTCACAAAAGAGGCTTTTTTACCGGCATATTTGGTTTTTTTGACGGTATGGATTTGGATAGTGCTGTAGC
>CAYRRJ010000089.1:0-5989 GCA_964426645.1 uncultured Campylobacterales bacterium
CCTCCAATCAATCCAGGAACAGCTTGTGCTATGGCATTTAAAATTTTTCCGTTACTATCTCTAGTAGCAACTTCACTTCCTGCTTCAAAAGATGGATACTCTATCTTAGAAAAATCCGGATTTAATAAAGAGTTCAAAAGAGCCTTTTTTTCGCTACTCAAAGCTTCTATTTTCTCATTCCACTCTTTTTCATAAAGCTCACCTTTTTCCAAAGCACACTCAAATCTAAGCTTAACATCTTCATCTATAAAAAACTTCTTATCAGGATCAAAACCTGCTTTTATTTTTGAATTTCTTATCTCATCTTCACCTAAAGGAGCACCATGAGAGTGATGAGAGCCTTCTAGCTCACAAGCACCTTTGGCTATAGTTGTATTTGCTATGATTAGATATGGTCTATCCCTCTCTTCATTCGCTCTTTGAAGTACATCTTCTATCTCTTCATAAGAGTGTCCATTTATCTTTGAAACTTCCCAACCGGCAGCCTCAAATCTAAGCTTGACATCCTCACTCCACGCCAAAGAGGTATCACCCTCTATTGTTATAGAGTTACAGTCATAAAACATTACTAGATTATTGAGCCCGAGATGACCTGCCAAAGAACATGCTTCATAACTTATACCCTCTTGTAAATCTCCATCACCACAAAGAGCATAAACTTTATGGTCTATTACTTTGTTATCCTCTTCATTTAACAAGTTAGAAGCATACTTTGATGCCATAGCAAATCCTACCGCATTGGCAACTCCCTGTCCCAAAGGTCCGGTTGTAACCTCTACACCAGGAACATCTCCAAACTCAGGATGCCCCGGAGTTTTGGAATCTAACTGTCTAAAGTTTTTTAAATCCTCCAAACTGATATCATAACCACTTAAATGTAAAAATGAATATACCAAAGAGGATGCATGTCCTCCGCTAAAAACCAATCTATCTCTATTTAACCATTTTGGATTTTTAGGATTGTGTTTTAGATGATTTGACAATACGGTAATAATATCAGCCAATCCCATAGGCGCACCGGGATGTCCGCTATTTGCCTGTTGTACCATATCCGCACACAAGAATCTTATAGTATCCGCCTGTTTTTTCAACATTTCGTAATCCATTTTCTATTCCTTAAAATATTTATTTGTTATTTTCGTTAACCTATTTGCCAACTTAGTATCAAGCTTATCAAGTTCACTCTCAAGAAGTACCAAAACCTCTTGTTTCTTCTTCAAAGCACCCTCTAAACCAAGCAAGTTTACATAAGAATTTTTATTCTCATCATTACCGGTAGGCTTACCGGCCTCTTCTGTAGAAAGAGTTGCATCTATGATATCATCTTGGATTTGAAAAAGAAGTCCCAATTTGAGTCCATACTCATAAATAGCACTCTTTTCTCTTTTATTCATACCTGATATCACTGCACCCATAAGCAAAGAAGCAGCTATCAGTTTTGCCGTTTTATTTACATGTAAAAACTCTAACTCACTCTCTTTTAAAGGAGTATTTTCAAACTCACAATCAAGTGCCTGACCTATTATCATACCACCCAAACCCGCATTTTTAGATAAAATCTCAACCAATTCTATCTTTGTTTGAGCACTTAAAGGTGCTTTTGAAATCATATAAAAAGCATCTGTATTTAAAGAGTCTCCAACCAAAATAGCAGTTACCTCATCATACTTTACATGTAAAGTGGGATGACCTCTTCTTGTATCCGCATTATCCATGGCGGGTAAATCATCATGTATAAGAGAGTATGTATGCAACATCTCCAAAGCCAAAGCTACAGGAAAAGAATTTCTTAACAAAAGAGGAGAAACACTCTCAACTACACTCAAAAGCAAAAGGGGTCTAAACCTCTTTCCTCCGGCATTTAAAATCTCACTGTAAGCTTTTTGAAAGTGAGGATGAAAACTACCTGTTTTTGGTATATTATTTTTTAAATACTCCTCAAACTCTTTTAGAATTTCATCTTTTTTCAATTTATTTAACCTTTATAAAAAACTGAAAATCATTTCTGTCAAAAAGAAGATTTATATCTTTGGTTTTGACTTTGGATAAAACTCTTTTTATATCATCTTCGGATTTAACATTTTTCTGATTTATTTGCAGTAGTCTGTCGCCAATCTTCAATCCTGCTTTTTGGGCATAAGAGTTTTTATTTATCCATTTTATCTTTAAATCCTTGTCAAAAAAGAGACCTTTTCTTTCTAAGAAGGTATCACTCAAAACTCCACCCCCAAATCTCTTATAGATTTTTAATTTACTCTTATGAAGTACATTTTTTCTCAAAAATTCCAGAGTAACAAAATCCTCTCTTTTTGAAAACAGAATCACATCTTTTACATCATTAAGACTCTTGACCTTTTTACCGTTTATTTTTTTGATAATATCCCCGATTTTTAAAAGATTGTCAGGATAAAAGGGGTCAACTCGCATAACTACTATATCTTTGCCTCTTTTAGCAAATCTAGCCCCTATATCACCATAAAAAATCTCTTTTGCATTTAAAAATCTTTTTATAAGTTTGGTAGGAACAAATCTGTTATCTCCTACTCCTAAACCATACACTTGACAGCAAAGACATACAATCATACTGTTTGGTTCTACTTTTGCATTATGCTCATAAAAGCTCTCCAAACCACTTCCTCTTTTTGCAAAATTTCCTATATACATGGAATCATCACTCATAGAAGCCAACCACTCTCCAAGAGCAAGTGATTTTGTATCTTTTAACTTAACCGGATGAAGCTTTTTCTTGCTATAAAAAAGATAAAGTCCAAGATACGGATCATACTTTATATACTTTGCATCAGGAGTTTTTGTCTGGTATGAAACTGCATAGTGAGAAGTAACAGCTATAGCTTTTACATTTTTAAAATAGACTACCGAAGCCTTGTTTTTGTTAAAACACTGCTTAAAATTTGGGTATGTAAAACTGGCACCAAACATTAACCCAAAAACCATCAAAAGAGCTGTCAAAACTTTCATATCATCTCCTTAAGCGCCAAAACCACCCATCTTTGATAGCATTTGAGTAGCTGTCAGCTTTTTATCATCTTCTACCATTTTGTAAGCATCATTCATTGCACTCATCAGCAAAATCTGCAAAGCCTCTTTATCTTCAAGCAAAGAGTCATCTATACTTATATCTATAACTTCACCTTTGCCGTTTACACACACACTCACCAGACCCCCACCGCTTTTAGCAGTAAATTCTTTTTTAGAAGACTCCTCTTCAAGCTCTTTCGCCTGTTTTTGAGCAGCTTCTAGCATCTCGCCCATCTTTGAAAAATCCAAATTATCAAACATCTTCTATCCTATATAATCTCTTATTTCTGTAATCTTGTTACTATCATCGACCAATACAACTGAGGGTTTAAAACTTTCCATCTCATTTTCATCCATTATAGCATATGCTATAATGATGATTATATCTCCTATTTCGGCTTTTCTTGCAGCAGCACCATTTAGGCAAATCTCTTTTTTACCTCTTTCTCCCTCTATCACATAAGTTGCAAATCTCTCACCGTTGTTTATATTTACAATCTCAACTTTTTGGCCGACTCTAAGTTTAGCAGCCTCCATCAACTCTTTATCTATTGTGATAGAACCTACATAGTTCAGATTTGCATCTGTAACAGTAGCTCTGTGAATTTTACTAAAGAGCATCTCAAATCTCATTTTGGTTTTTCCTTATTTAAGATTTTAAATTATATTTTATCAAGTTTTTGCTTATTTTACAGTTTTTGCAGATTTTTTAAAACTGTGTCTTTATCACTAAAAGGAATCTTTTTTCCGTTAATTTCCTGATAACTCTCATCCCCTTTTCCCAAAATCATCAAAACTTCATCTTTTTCTTGCCACTCCAAAGCTTTTCTTATGGCCTCTTTTCTATCTGAAACCACCAAAAGGTTATCTCTTTTTCTGATACCCTGAAGTATATCTTCTATAATCAACTCCGGCTTTTCGCTTCTTGGATTGTCGCTTGTCACTATAATCTTCCTGGCATATTTTGAAGCTATAAAACCCATTTTTGCTCTTTTACCTCTGTCTCTATCTCCACCGGCTCCAAAAAGCACTATGACATCTCTCTCTTTCATACTCTCCAAAACTTTTTGCATTCCATCCGGAGTATGTGCAAAATCAACAATAACCAAAGGATCGGAAGAAACTATCTCCATTCTGCCACTGACTCCTCCAAACCCCTCTACAGCTTCACAAATCTCTTCCATAGGCGCAACTTCAAGCATATCCACACTGCTAATGGCTGCCAATATGTTATAAAGATTGAAAAAACCGTGAAGTGAAGTTTGAAAATCATATACTTTATCTATCTTGGCCAAAGCCGCACTTATACCATCTACCAAAGAATAGGCCAGTATCTTATATGTTGCAGGATTTTCTATACCATAAGTTCTTGCATTTTCAGGATTAAAAGTTATTTTGTTTTCATCTTTATTTATAAGCTTCAAACTCTCATCAGCAAAAAAACTGCTTTTTACTTTTATATACTCCTCCAGACTCTTATGATAATCCAAGTGGTCTTGCGTGACATTTGTAAAAACTTTAAGAAAAAAATTCAATCCTTCTATCCTGTTTTGAGCTATGGCATGAGAACTCACTTCCATAACAAAAAACTCACATCCTTCTTTTAGAGCCTTATGAATATTTGACATACTTTCCAACACAGGAGGTGTTGTCAAGCCTTTGGGCGATACCTGTTTATCATTGATAAAACAACCTCTCGTACCCTGAAGTGCCACTTTCTTACCTAAATCCAAAAGTATAGAATATATGGCAGCAGCTGTTGTTGTTTTACCGTTTGTTCCGGTAATACCTATAATCTTTATCTTCTCAATCTCAAGTATGGAAGCAACCTCTTTTGCTTCCATAATCTTCACAGATTTATCCAGAGATTTTAGATACTTTTTATTTAAATCATTTAGAAAAAACGCTGTTTTGGAATCACACTCTTTTGTATCATCACTTACAGCAATGATATCTTTCAGATTTTTAATTTTTATTTTCAATGTTTTTTACTTTGTCAATAAGTGAAATCAGCTTTTGGTCATCCGGGAAAAAGAGGATGGCATGTTCTATATAATTCATGGACATTTCTGCAAAACCGTTTTCTATCAGCCTGTCCAAAAAATCAACAAAATCCTCTTTTTTGGAAATTAAAACTTTTGTAGAAAACATTATATCTTCAAAAGCCTCTTTAAAACTGCCTCTGTTTTCTATCAATTTTACAAAATCTTCATATCCGATACCGTTTTCTTCATTAATGAAACTTTGTATATCATCTTCCAAAATAATATTTTCCAAAGATGATGTACTGTTCTCCACTATTTCCGTTATCTCTTCTATAACCTCTTCAATCCCTTTAACACCACTGCTCTTGGAAACCAGATAATATTCAAATAGGGCTTCAGCTTCATCTTCTCTGTCAACAGCAAAATCACAAAGCAAAGCTCCAAGCCTGGCTTCTTTTGAATCAGGATCGCTTTTAAGTGCCAAAGAGAAATAAAACAGTGCTTTTTGATACTCTCTTTTATAAAAAAAATCAATACCCAATATCAGATCTTTGTTCATCTTTTTCCGTTTTACAATGAATCTATATCAAATTCGGCGCCAAGAGGTATATTTACAACCTCTATCTCAGGATGTATATCTATACGAAGCTGTCTCTCTATACCATACTTCAAGGTTTGTGAAGCCGAAGCACATCCGTGACAAGCACCTTGAAGCTGAACATATACCTTACCGTCTTTTATACCAAGAAGAGTCAATCCTCCTCCGTCAAGAGCCAACATAGGCTTAACTTTATCTAACGATTTCTCAACAGCAGGCTTCAACTCTTCATCACTAAATGGAATCATTTTTTCTCCTAATTATTTTTTTATACTTGTACTATATATTGGGTTAAAAATGACTGAATTGAACTATGGGCATCTCTAAAAACCTACATATCTCATAGCTTTATTAGCTTGTTCATAGG
>CAYRRJ010000090.1:0-5965 GCA_964426645.1 uncultured Campylobacterales bacterium
GATAACTTCTTACAATAAATCAAAAAATCTGGTATCTTTTAAAGGTTTCTCAGATAGAGAAAGTGCCAAAAAACTGATAAATCTAAACCTTTTTACAACGATTGAAAAGACAAATGAGAATTGTACTCTGAAAGAAGGAGAATTTTTCTGGTTTGACATGATAGATTCTATTGTTTTGGATGATAAGTTAATTTTGGGTCGAGTCAAGGATATTCAGAGATTTTCAAATAGTGATTATCTTGTTGTTGAAACGGATAAAAAACTGATAGAAAAAGAGTTGCCAAAAGAATTTTTTCTACCATATATAGACAGATATATTATTTCATTTGACAATGAGAAAAAAACAGTCTATTCAAAAGATGCTTATTCTATACTAGAAAATTCATGAGATATACTTTTGTTACCCTTTTTAAAGAGTTGGTTTCTCCATATTTCGAAAGTTCTATTCTTAAAAGAGCAGTTGATTCAAAGTTAATAGAAACAGATTTTAGAAACCCGAGAGATTATACAAAAGACAGGCATAATAAGGTTGATGATTATCAAGCCGGAGGAGGAGCAGGATTGCTTCTGTTTGCACAACCTCTTTTTGATCTTTTGAATGATATAAAAAATGAATCTCCCGATTGTCATATAGTTTTTCCAATTCCCTCTGCAAAGCCTTTTAAGCAGACTGACGCCAAGAGACTGGCACAGAAAAAGCATATAGTTTTTGTAAACGGAAGATATGAAGGAATAGATGAGAGAGTTATAGAGACTTTTGCCGATGAAGTTTTTTCTATAGGTGACTATATTTTGACAGGTGGAGAATTGGCCAGTTTGGTAATGTGTGATGCCATAAGCAGAAATATAAAAGGTGTTTTGGGAAATGAGGACTCCCTAAACGAAGAGAGTTTTGAAAATGGGCTTTTGGAAGCTCCATCTTTTACAAAACCAAAAATTTATGAAAAAAAGTCTATTCCCTCAGAGTTTTTAAAGGGAAATCATGCTAAAATCAGCTCCTTAAAAAATGAGATGTCTATTCTAAAGACAAAATATTTTAGACCAGACTTATATTTTCGTAAAATATCGATAGTTAATAAAGGATTACCCAATGAGAAATAAATACATAGAAGCTTTTGAGCAATCTCAAGTTGAAAGTAAAAATATACCTGATTTTAGGGCAGGAGATACTTTAAGAGTAGCTGTTAGCATTAAAGAGGGTGATAAGCAGAGAATTCAGAATTTTGAAGGTGTTTGTATAGCAAAAAGAGGTACAGGTACAGGTGCTACTTTTATAGTTAGAAAAATAGGTGCAAACGGTATAGGCGTTGAAAGAATTTTCCCTCTCTATTCTGACAGTATAGACAGTATAACAGTTCTTAGAAAAGGACGAGTAAGAAGAGCAAAACTCTTTTATCTAAGAGAGAGAAGAGGTAAAGCTGCTAAGATTAAAGAATTAAGAAGAAAATAATACTTTAAAAAAAAGAGGAAGCAGAGAAAACTCTCTGCTTCTTGTTCAGTATATATCGGTTTTTAATTTTTCTACAAAGTTTTTAATATCCTTCTTATCTTCTCAATGTTCTTTTTTTGTATTGTTCCATACGGAATTACTATTTCTTGCTTTTTTTCCCTCCAGTTTTACAGCAATTTTTGTTGCAGTGGAATACATGGTCGTAGGCAGATAGCGTATTGTTTATTATGTCCCTCTTTGTCAAGACCAAGTGGATGTTATTTTTGCTCAACATCTTTTTTGCAGGTTTGACACTGCTTTTTTATTATTCTGTATAATATTTAATATTTTTGGATAAAATTAGCTTTATCCATTTGGAGGTGAATTATGAAAAGAAGCATGAGGATTTTTCAGGAATTTGTATCAAAAGAGGCATTTGGAGGTATTTTACTTTTTGTTGCAACCATATTGGCGGTAGTTGTTTCAAACTCACCGTTTTCTCAGCAGTATTTTGACCTGTGGCATATGCCTTTTGGTATGAATCTGGGAGATTTTAATATTTCCATGAGTCTTACTTACTGGATTGATGATGGTTTGATGGCTCTTTTCTTTTTAATGATAGGTCTTGAAATAAAGAGAGAAGTGCTTATAGGAGAGCTTTCATCTTTGCAAAAATCACTTTTTCCTGTAGTAGCAGCCATAGGAGGGATGTTGGTACCGGCTTTGGTATATGTTCTTCTGAATATGCAAAATCCTTTGGGTTTTGGAATTCCTATGGCTACTGATATAGCTTTTGCTCTTGGTGTTTTGATGCTTCTTGGAAACAGAGTCAATCCTGCCTTGAAACTTTTTTTAGTTGCTTTGGCAGTGGTAGATGATTTGGGTGCTGTTATAGTTGTGGCTACTGTATATACTTCTCAGATTCATACAGAGTATATTTTATATGTAGGGTTTATATATGCTGTTATATGGATATTAAATCTTAAAGGTGTTAAGAGTTTGTGGCCTTATCTTGTTTTGGGAGTATTTTTATGGATATATATTCATGCTTTGGGAATCCATGCTACTATAGCCGGAGTGTTACTTGCTTTTGCCATACCTATAAACTCTAAAATCAAAGAGAAAGAGTTTATTGATGATACCAAAGAAGCCCTCAAGGAGTTTGAAGAGAATATGGATGAAATTTCCCTTTTAAATCATCATCAGATAGAGGCTTTGGAATCTATTGCAAATTCCTATGATAAAGTTCAAAATCCCCTTTTGAGGCTTGAACACTATCTTCACGGATTCAGTTCATACTTTATAATGCCCCTTTTTGCATTTTCAAATGCCGGAGTTTTGATAAACTTTACAACAGTAAATGAAAATCTTATGATAGTTTTAGGTGTTGTTCTTGGTTTGATTGTCGGAAAACCTATAGGAATATTTGGTTTTACTTATATAGCTTCAAGACTGAAAATTATAAAGAAACCGGACAATATAAACTGGTCAGAGATTTTGGCAGTCGGATTTTTGGGTGGTATAGGTTTTACTATGTCTATATTTATAACTCATTTGGCATTTTCGGATCAATCTATAATAGATGCGGTAAAACTGGGAGTCTTTATAGCCTCTTTTGTAGCAGGTGTATTGGGAGTATTTATGGTTTTGAAATCTGGTAAAGGAAAAATTTTTGAGAGTTAAAACTTTTTCCAAAATGATTTGCTAAGAAGAATAAATACAGTATAACATTCAAGTCTTCCTATAATCATGGCGATGGATAGGATGGTTTTGTCATACCATGAAAAAAATGAGTAGTTTTCGGAAGGTCCGGTTAAAGAGAAGCCGGGACCTACATTTCCTACTACGGTCATAGCTGTACTGATTGCAGTCATTTCATCCAACCCTCTTGCGTACAAATATATCATAATAACAAATATAGTCAGTATAAAAAGAGAAAAGAATCCAAATATAGAACTTACAAGAGAGCTTCTTAAAGGTTTTCCATCTATAAAGATAGAAGCAATAGAGTCTGGTTTAAGGGATCTTCTTATCTCCAAGGAGATGTTTTTAAAATAGATTATATATCTTATAACTTTAACTCCACCTGCAGTACTTCCGGCATTTCCGCCTATTATCATAGCTATGAGTATAAGAGCAACAGACATATTTCCCCATGTAGAGTAGTCTATAGAGGCAAAACCTGTCGTAGTCATAATAGAGACTATGGTAAAAGTTGAGTGCATAAAATCTTGATAAAAACTAAGTCCTGGTGTCAAATGAGCAAATGTCAGGACAATGGATAAAATTCCAAGAAGAGCTATATACCATTTGACCTCTTCTAGATTATAACTTTTTAAGTCACCGTTAAAAAACCTAATGTGGGCTAAAAAGTTTATACCGGAAATTGCCATAAAGAAGATAGTAGTCCACATGATACCGTCATTATTCGCAAAATAACCCAAAGAGCTGTTTTTTGTAGAAAATCCTCCTGTAGAGACAGTTGAAAAGGCGTGATTTATAGCATCAAACCAATTCATTCCAAAAATCATAAGAAAAAATACATTTGTAGCTGTAAACAAGAAGTATATTGCCCATAACTGTTTGGCAGTATCTTTGATTTTGGGTGTAATTTTATCTATCGATATACCGGTAGATTCAGCTTTGAAAAGACTTAACGAACCATTTGGGTTTATAAGAGGAAAGAGTCCTACACCAAGTACGATTATACCCATACCACCCAGCCAATGCATAAGACTTCTGTGAAACAGTATGCTTTTGGGTAGAGATTCTATGTTACTATAAACTGTAGCTCCGGTTGTTGTAAAACCGCTTATAGCTTCAAAAAAAGCACTCGCAAAATCTATATCTGTTTGAAGAAACAGAGGGATTCCTCCTCCTATTCCTAAGAGTATCCATACAAAATTGACTGAAATAATACTCTCTTTTACACCTAAAGAAATATTGTGATTTTTAAGCCATACAAATATAAGCAGATTTAGTATAAAAAGAGACAACATAACATAAAAATATCTGTTGATATCTTCTCCATAGTAAAAACCTATGCCTATAGGTATAAACAGAAACAGAAATACAACTATACCGACAGAAGAGATAAATTTTAAAACACTTTTTATGTTTATCATCTATTTTGATGTATCCATTTTGTAATGATATCGCTGTTTTCACTTTTGGAGAAAACTATAATGACATCATTTTTCATAAAGCTTTCTATCTCCGCATAAGGGAGTATACTTCCATCTCTTTGTATATAAAAAGAGCCTTTGTCAGCTATTTTGTCAGGTAGTTTCAGATATTCTCCTACCAGTTCGGAAAAAGGATAGATTTTTCTTAGAAGAATTGTTCCTTCTCCTGCGCAATATTTCCTTTTTATGACAATTTTTGAAGATTCTATTCTTTCTAGGATTGAGTAGAAAGCATTTATTTTTTCTCCTCTTACCGCTTCAAGATTCATTTGTCTCATAAGTTTTGAATATGCTATGTCATTGTTTATTGCAACTACTTTTTCTATATTGCTGTATCTAGCTTCCATACATTTTGTTATATTGTATTCATCATTTCTTGATGCGGAGATAAACATATCTGGCATGGCGGAATCATATCCCAGCATATGGTCAGAGTCATAAGTACTTTTGATAACAGTAGCTTTGTCTTTCAAAACAGTGTTTGCACGTTTACATTTTTGTAAATCTTTATCGACAATCTGAACTTCTATATCTTTTTTTATAAGTATTTTTGCTATTTCTAGTCCCAAAGAGTCTGCTCCAAAAATAGTACAGTTTTTTATTTGTTGGGCTTCATGATTACAGCATATGTTAAATCTTAAATCTTTTATCGCACTTGGATATGCATATACATATACAAGATCATCAGGCATAATCAGGTCCAAGACGGTAGGTACAAAAAAATTATCTTTTCTCTCTATTCCTGCAATAACAAGTTTGCCGTTGGATTCTTCCAGAAGTTTTGAAATCAAAATTGGTTCAAGTGTATTATCTACTTTTATTGATACCAGTAAAGCTTTTGTATAATCAAATGCTTTTACATTTCTGGCATGTGGAAAATCAACAAGATACTTAAAAGGTTGTGCAGCTTCAAAAGCTGGTACAACAAATTCATCTATTCCCAGTCTCTCTTTTAGAAGGGCATTTGCAAAAAAACTGTTTTTGAGCCTGATAATCTTTTTTTCCACTCTGGAAATATTATCTATAATTAGTGATGATATGATGTTGACTTCATCAGAATCTGTTACAGCTATAAAAAGATCTATATTGTTTGCATCAATACTGTGATATGTATGAGGATTTTCTATATCTCCACAAATGGCTAGAACATCAAGGTTTTCTTGGATTTTTTTAATGGCTTCTTCGTTTTTGTCTATTACTGTTACATCATTGTTAAACATAAGATGTTTGGCTATCATATAGCCAACTTTTCCTGCACCAGCTATTATAATTTTCATTACTTCTCCACTAGAAATGTTAAAAACTGATGTTACGCACCATATGGTATTCATAGCGAAACAAGAAAGTTTAT
>CAYRRJ010000091.1:0-5962 GCA_964426645.1 uncultured Campylobacterales bacterium
TGGTACTCTTTTTCACTCTACAGTTAAATCCTCTATTGCTCTTGGTACTCTTTTGCTTGAAGGTATAGGCGATACTATGAGGGTTTCTATAACCGGTGAGTTAGAAGAAGAGATAAAAGTAGCAAAAGCGATACTAAAAGATAGTGGAGTAGTGAAGAGTGGAGTAAATATAATCTCTTGTCCAACTTGCGGTAGAATAGAGGCAAATTTAGTCAAAGCTGTAGCAGAGGTTGAAGAGAAAACCCGGCATATAAAAGCTCCGCTTGATATATCCGTAATGGGTTGTGTTGTAAATGCTATAGGTGAGGCAAAAGGTGCTGATGTTGCTATAGCTTACGGAAAGGGTCAGGGGTTGGTTATGAGAAAGGGAGAAGTTGTAGCCAAGCTTAAAGAAGATGAGTTGGTTGAGAGATTTTTAAAAGAGGTTGAAGATGCTGCAAAGGAGTTAGAGAGTGAATAATCTGCATAATATAAATATAGAAAGAGCACTTCTTAGTTCTATACTTTTTGACCCTTCTACCTTTGAAGATATAGCTGCAGTTCTAAAACCCAAAGACTTTTATCTACCTGCCCATAAGTATATCTTTGAAGCTATGCTTGAGTGTGAGAGAGATGATTTACCTATTGATGAAGAGTTTATAAAGAAGAAGCTCAATCAGGCAAACAGATTTGATGAAGATGTTATGCTTGAAATCCTCTCTACAAATCCTCTTCCATCTACAAAAGCTTATATAGAAGAGATAAGAGAAAAAGCTATCAAAAGAGAGTTGGTAGCTTTGACTACCGAGATAAAAGAGGTTGCGGTTGAAAAAGATTTGCCATCTAATGATGTAGTTGATTTGGTTCAGCAAAAACTTTATGCCATAACCCAGGAAGTCGGAGCCAAGGAGTTTAGAGAATCTCCCGAGATGACAAGAGCAACGATAGAGCATATACATGAGATGAAAAAGAGGGGCAACAACGGTGTAGTAGGACTTGATACGGGTTTTCATAAATTAAATGAGCTGACTACCGGATTTGGAGATGGGGATTTGGTTATAGTTGCAGCCAGACCTGCTATGGGAAAAACTGCATTTTGTCTTAATCTTGCCCAAAAAGCACTGGATGATAACAAGGGTGTAGCTATATTTTCGCTTGAGATGCCAGCAGAGCAGTTAATGCTTAGAATGTTCAGTGCCAAAACCTCCATACCTTTGCAGAAGATAAAGGTAGGGGATTTGAGTGATGATGAATGGAGCAGACTCTCAAGTGCAGCTGATGAGATGAGTGGCAAGAAGTTTTTTGTAGATGATAACGGTAATGTTGATATTCATAAAGTAAGAGCAAAACTTAGAAAACTAAAAACCCAACATCCGGAGATTTCATTGGCTATTATAGACTATCTTCAGCTTATGACTTCAGGTGGAAACAAAGACAGACATTTGGAGGTAAGTGATATAAGTAGAGGTTTAAAACTTTTGGCAAGAGAGCTTGAGATGCCGATAATAGCCCTTTCACAATTAAACAGAAGTCTTGAAAGCAGAGGAGATAAAAGACCTATGCTTAGTGACTTAAGAGAATCAGGAGCTATAGAGCAAGATGCAGATATGATTCTTTTTGTTTATAGGGATGATGTTTACAGGATAAGAGAAGAGAAAGAGAAAGAGCAGAAAGCAAGAATGGAAGGTAAGGAGTATAAGAGTAATTTTTTTGAAAAACCAGAAGAAGAGGCTGAAATAATTATCGGTAAAAACAGAAACGGACCTATCGGAGTGGCAAATCTTATTTTTCAAAAAAATTGTGTAAGATTTGTTGACGGAGGTAGCGTACCTGTTGAAGTTATATATAAAGATGCCGATAAAAAAGAGGCAAAAATCTCTATACCTACGATTTAGAAATGATTGAGAGTGCTCCTCTTTTTGTCTATAAAAAAGAGAGAGTAGTTTTTTTTTCTGTTTTTTTAGTCTTGATAGTTTTATCATTTGGATATGAGTATTATAAATTTGATGTACTTAAAAGATCTTCTTTACATGTAAGTAAATCAAGAGTTTTAAATCACTATATAAAAATCTCTAAAAATGGCAAAAAGTATGATGTTTTCAAGCTAAAAAGCAGAAAGGGAGTTATATACTATACTGTTAGTTGGAAAAGAGTTAGAGCAAAAATCGGAGATACTTTAAGAGTTGGCTTTTTTACAAAAAATATAGATTTTTTAGATTATCTCAGAGGATTTTTTGCCCCATCAAAATTTATAGAACCGATTTCAAAATCAAAAGAGGAAAAACTTTATTCATTTATAACTTCCCAACATAAAACCTATGAAGCAAAAGAGATTTTTAAAGCTCTATTTTTTGCTACTCCTATCTCCAAAGATATAAGAGAGAAAATTCAGATTTTGGGGATATCCCATTTGATGGCAATCAGTGGATTTCATCTGGGAGTTTTGGGAGGAATTCTGTTTTTTTTACTATCTCCTGTGTACAGATTTTTTCAGGACAGGTTTTCCCCATACAGAAACAGAAAATTGGATTTAAGTTTAATTGTTTTTACAATTTTGTATCTTTATATCTATTTTCTTGATTTTACTCCGTCTTTGCTTAGAGCTTTTGTTATGGGGATTTTTGGATTCTTTTTTTACAGCAGAAATATAAAAATTTTATCTTTTGAAAATCTTCTTATTTCTATTATGTTTATAATTTTGTTATTTCCAAGGCTTTTGTTTTCTATCTCTTTTTGGTTTTCTGTTTGTGGAGTTTTTTATATATTTTTGTTTCTTTACCATTTTGGAAAGTTAAACAAAATAGCCATATTTATATTTTTGAATTTTTGGGTATATTTTATGATGATTCCTATAATCCACTATATCTTTCCCACTTTTACCCTTTTACAGTTCTTTTCCCCAATTTTAAGTATGGCCTTTGTAGTTTTTTATCCTGTATCTCTTTTTTTGCATTTGATTAATCAGGGAGGCTTGTTAGATTCTTTGGTAAGTTGGCTTCTTGGTTTGGATAGTAGAGTTTATGAGGTAAAGACTCCTCTGTGGTTTTTAATTACTTATTTGGCTCTATCTTTGTCAAGTATCAGAAGCAGAGTTTTGGCTTTTATTACTTTTCTCTTCTCTTTTGGAGTATTCATCATCTAATACTTTGTATAGTTTGATACCATATAAGTAGATTAACCATGAAAAATATATCCATAAAAAGAAAAACATTACAACGCTAAAAGAGCCGTATATGCTGAGGTATGTTTTGTTATAGGCTACATAGTAAACAAAAAGGGTTTTTGAGACATACCATACCAAAGAAGCTACAAAAGAGCTTATAAGTGCAAATCTTTTTTTGATTTTTAAATTTACAGAGATAGAGTATGCTATGAAAAATAGAAACCATATAATCAAATATGGTGCAAATATAAGTATATTTATAGAGTTTGTATATTCACTTTGGGATAGAAAATCCTGAGCTTTTTGTGATATGAAAAAGGATATGGCAAGTCCCAAAGGCATCATGGTAAGCATAGTCCAGTAAGTTGAGATAGCTTCCCACAGAGAGCGTGGTTTTATCTTGAAAATAGAGCTTATGATTTTTTCATAGTCGAAAAAGAACATAATCGAAATATAAAGGACGAAAATTAATCCCATAGTTCCCATACTTCCTGTATTTGAGATAAATTTGTTAAGATATGAACTTATTAACTCTTGCTGAGTTGGTATAAGTGAGGAGAATATGAAATTTTGAATCTTTTCATAATGCTCTTTAAAGCTGGGAAGTTTGGTAAATATACTTAAAGAAATAAGAAGTATAGGTATAAGAGCCAATATAGTGTGAAAAGACAAAGAAGAAGCATAGTGTGCCAATTCTTTGTCTTTCAGTTTTTTGACTATTTTTAAAATTTCATCTATATTTTTCATTTCATTAAAATCAATAATTTCACAGTCCCATTTTATGAGGGTTTAGTATGTTATTTGGGTCAAAAGCTTTTTTTATAGAGCGAAAAAGCTCCATCTCCGCTTCACTGAAAGCAAGATGCATAAACGGAGCTTTGCTGAGTCCTATGCCGTGTTCTCCACTTAGAGTTCCTTCCAATTCAACAGCAACTTTGAAGATATCTTCTATTGCTTTGTGTCCGTCTTCAAGTTTATCTTGGTTTACCATCACATTGGTGTGTACATTCCCATCACCTGTATGCCCAAAGCATGGAATTTTAACATCATATTTTTTAGCAATCTTTTCTATTTCATCCAACAAATCTGGCAACTTACTTCTTGGTACCGTTATATCTTCGTTAAGTTTTTTCTCTCCGTAGATGGTTATACTTTGTGAAGCATTTCTTCTCGCAAACCATAAATCATCGGATTCTTTTTTGTCTTTTGCTATTTTAAACTCTTTACATCCGTTTGCTTTAAAGCTCTCTTCTATGACTTTCAGTTGGTTTTCTATTTCTATATCCAAATTGCCGTCAACATCTGTTATCAAAATAGCTCCTGCATCAACAGGCAGACCTTTTTTAAATTTCTCTTCGACAGCTCTTATGCTGAGGTTGTCCAAAAATTCCATAGCTACAGGAGTTACTCCTCCTGCCATAGTTTTATATACTGCATTCATGGCATCTTTTACACTAGGAAAAATTCCCATGGCACTTTTTGAGAGTTTTGGTTTGGTTAAAAGTTTGAGAGTAATTTCTGTGATTACTGCCAAAGTTCCTTCGCTGGCTATCAAAATACCCGCTATATTGTAACCTGCTACATCTTTTATAGTTTTTTTCCCTGCTCTTATAATCTCTCCGTTTGGGAGTACTGCTTTTAATGCCATGACAAAATCTTTGGTGATACCGTATTTCGCTGCTCTCATACCACCTGCATTTTCGCTTACATTTCCTCCAAGAGTAGAGTAGTCCTGGCTTGCAGGGTCAGGAGGATAAAAAAGTCCTACCTCTTCCACTGCTTTTTGCAAATCTCTGTTTATAACTCCCGGTTGTACTACAGCTACAAGATTTTGCATATCAATTTCCAGGATTTTGTTCATATGTTTTTCAAGTGCCAGTATAATACCTCCATTACTTGGAAGTGCGCCACCGGTAAATCCACTTCCGGCACCTCTTGGAGTTACTATTATGTTATGTTCGTTGCAGTATTTTAAGATTTTGCTTACATCATTTTCATTCCTAGGAAAGACTACCGCTTCAGGAGTATATCTCTGTTTTGTAGCATCGTAGGAGTAAGCCAGGAGATGAGCTTTGTCATCATAGACATTTTCATCTCCGACTATTTGTTTAAATACTGATATGTATTTTGTGTTCATAACTATTTTCTTATAAGTTTTTCGTAGTAATTTGTATAAGCACTCATGTATGAAGAGTCAAAACTGAACCATGTTGTTTCTATACCTCTTACTCTTGTATAAAAAGGAAGCTGTGCTCTTTTAACTCTCGCACTTTTATACTCTTTTAAAACTTTGAAATTGTTACAATCTACAAAATATCCGTGGTTGCTTAAAGCAAAAAATATAACTCCTGTACTGTTTTGCTTACACATGGTATGAAATGTTTTTTTATCCGGATTGGGTTTATATTCTTTTGCCAGATAAGCTCCCATAAGGTCAGGATGGATCCATGTCATATCTTTAAAGTGTTTTGTAATCTCTTTATATACTTTATAATTGGGTGCTACTATCAAAGATTTGTCATATAGATAGTTGAGTATGACTTTATCTCCTTTTTTCGGAGCAATTCCCGGAATCGGCAAAGCCTTCTGTTCCAACATGTCATAAACATAAAATTTTATCTTTGCCTCTTTGCCGTTTTTACTTATGACATCAGCTCTGGCAACTATTGTTGATGTTGTATCGTCAAATTTATGTAAAACTATACCGCTTGAACCTATAGTTATATCTTTTGAATCTTTTATAACTGCAGTACTGCCGTCACTGCTTAATATAGTTGTTTTGTACTCTTTAAATACATTACTTGAGTATATACTTGAAAC
>CAYRRJ010000092.1:0-2613 GCA_964426645.1 uncultured Campylobacterales bacterium
ACCCCCGAATGACTGGACCAAAACCAGTTGCCTTACCGCTTGGCTATACCCCAATAATTAAAAAGTTTATGTGAATTGGTTGCGGGAGACGGATTTGAACCATCGACCTTCGGGTTATGAGCCCGACGAGCTACCAAACTGCTCTATCCCGCGATATAATTGAGGTGAAATTATAGTCATTTTTACCTCATTTGTCAAGCAATTATGTTACAATACGAAAAAAAATTGGAGAGAAGATGACGATTGATAGAGTTGAAAGAGCTATAGAAGATATAAAACAGGGTAAGATGGTTGTAATGGTTGATGATGAGGATAGGGAAAATGAGGGAGATTTAGTATATGCGGCAAATTTTTCAACTCCTCAAAAAGTAAATTTTATGGCTACTCATGCAAAAGGATTAATTTGCGTAGCCTTGCCAAGAAAGATTTCTGACAGGTTAAACTTGATTCCTATGGTTGATAATAACAATTCTCAGCATGAAACTGCTTTTACTGTTACTGTTGATGCAAAGGATTGTACTACCGGTATCTCAGCTTATGAAAGAGATATGACTATAAAAATACTGGCTGATTGTACAAGTAAATCTGATGATTTAGTAAGACCCGGACATATTTTTCCTTTGATTGCAAAAAAAGGAGGTGTCTTGGTGAGAACCGGACATACGGAAGGCTCTGTAGATTTATGCAGACTTGCCGGGGTAAATGATGTTGCAGTAATTTGTGAGATTATGAAAGAAGACGGAACTATGGCCAGAAGAGATGATTTGAATAAGTTTTGTAAAGAGCATAATCTAAGTATGGTGTATATATCTGATATAGTAGAGTACAGAATGCAACATGAATCCTTGGTAAGAGAGATAGCTTCCTGTACAACGGATTTTCTTGGTGCAGAGGCCAGAAGAACGGATATGATAGACCATGAAGATAATCATCATACAGTATATCAATTTGGAGAGATAAAGGATACTATGGCTGTAAAATTTCATAATATAATACCTGATGATGAACTTTTGGGAGACAGCAAAAAGTTTAATTCATTGATGAAAGCTATAGAATATCTTAAAAATCATGGAGGAATTTTAGTCTTTATAGATAATGAAAACACTATTAATAAAGAGATTAAGGAGTTTGGAATAGGTGCTCAGATATTGAACAAAATAGGTGTTAAAAATATAAAATTGATATCTGCGTTGGATGGTAAAACTTTTGTTGGACTTAGCGGTTTTGGACTTAAAATAGTTGAAAATATTGAGTTAAAATAGTGAAATTCAGAGTTTATTACGATGATACCGATGCGGGAGGTATCGTCTATCATGCAAATTATATAAAGTATTGCGAGAGAGCAAGGAGTGAACTTTTTTTCCAATACGGTAAATCTCCGGCTATAGACGGTGGACATTTTGTGGTTAAACATCTTGAAGCAGATTTTATAAAATCTGCTAAATTGGGAGATATTTTAGAAGTAAGACATGAGATTTTAGAGATGAAAAATGCTTCTATCAAACTTTTGCAGAATATTTTTAAAGAAGATGAAAAGATATTTGAAATCATCTCATCTTTGGTATTTGTAAAAAATGGCAGACCTTCCAGGATAGATAAAGAAACAAAAGAATTTATTCTAAAGATTCTTGGCTGATTGTTTGCATAGTGTATCTTTTAGGTGCTATTATGAAGGTATCGTATAGTATTTGTCCTTCTTTTATATTTTCATTAAAACTTTTTGGTTGTGTTGGTGTAAAAAATCTGTGAAACATTATATCTATACCTAAAGTAGTAGAGTAATTAACCCAGTCATATCTTATATCACTACCTAGTAAATCATTTGTTATAGATATTTGTTCATTTGCTTTCTGTATAGAGTTTGCTATAAGTAAATTTTTTCTGTCTGCATATTGTGTAAGAGTTAAAATCATAGGATTATAGTTGATTTGTGTAGATAGAAATCTGTAGGGCTTTCTTTTGTAAACTCTAAATTGGGAGAGTAAAAGGCTTGTTTTAACCAAAGGAAGATTTAGAAATACCGAAGAATTATCAAGTTTTTTATTCCATTTTAAAAGTTTTTTAAAATTTTGTCTGGATTTTTGAAACTTTTTTTCATAAATAATTTTTTTATCACTGTTGAGTATATTATTGTTTAGTTCATTGGCGATGGAACTGGAATCAGAAAAAATAGCTATTTTATTGTTGGTGTAAGTTAAGAGTTTATCTATCTGCTCCTTATAGTTTATTCCTCCAAAAAGTATATTTGGATTTTTTGTTCCTATTTTGATTTTATGTACAGTTGGAATATAAATAATAAAACCATCAGAATTATTTACTATGGTTTCTGCCCCTTTTTGTGTTACCGGTGCTATTATGTATCTGTAATTGTCCTGTTTTATCTTATAGATAGCATTTAGTATTGCATCTTTATTTTCATTGCTTGAATAATATACCTTCAGGTCAAAATTGAATTTTCTATAAATCATGTACGACAATACGGAGTTTACAGTACTGATTGCATATCTTCTGATACTGTTTTGGGGAATCAACATGGCTATTTTTATCTCTATATTATTTTGTTTTTTTATTTTGAATATATTTGCATACTTGTCGTATAGAGATTGTATATCA
>CAYRRJ010000092.1:2623-5956 GCA_964426645.1 uncultured Campylobacterales bacterium
AGAGTGATTTTTATACAGAGAGAGAAAACTCATTATTTTATCTTGGGAAATCAGTTCCTTTAGACACTCTCTTTTACACTCTTTAACACTTAAATTAATAAATTCATTTTCAACCGGTGGTATGGATGAGAGAATTTCACTTTTTGAATACAACAGGTTTAGGATAACAGATAAAAACAGTAATATTTTCATAATAGATTTTTGACCTTTAGCATATCGGCAAAAACATCTTTTTTTGCCGAAGGATTTCTTAGTAGAAAGCTTGGGTGATATGTAGGAATAAGTTTTGCATTTCCAAACTCCAGAATTTCACCTCTTATTTTTGAAATGGGCATGTTATAATCTTCACTCAGGTGATGATAGCTTGTTGAACCCAAAGCCACTATCAGTTTTGGATTGATTATCTTTATTTGTTCAAGCAGATAAGGTTTGCATGAAGCCACTTCTTCGAGTGTAGGAACACGATTATTTGGTGGTCTGCATTTTACTATATTGGCTATATAGACATCTTCTCTTTTTAAATGTAATACGTTTTCTATAATTTTTGTCAGGAGCATTCCTGCTCTTCCTACGAAAGGCTTTCCGGTTTCATCTTCATTTGCTCCGGGAGCTTCCCCTATAAACATTAAATCTGCATTAGGATTTCCCTCTCCGACAACTATGTTTTTTCTTGTTTTTGAAAGAAGACACAGATGACACTTTTTTATTTTCTCTTCTATTTCTGTCAAAGAGCTTATATTTGCAGGCATATTTATATCTGCACGAATAGGATTGTATTCCTTGAAGTACTCAATTCCCATTGCACGATATTGATATAAAAGTTTTAAAAGTCTGATTTTTTCTATTTGTGTCATAAATGATATGGTAGCTAATAGGTGGTTAAATTATGATTAAGTATATTTTAAAAATATAATGTACTTTTGATTTGATATAACTATTAAATATATTCTAAACTACAATATACTTTAATTTTTTTTTAAGGAGGGGGATTGTGGGTAATATGTTTTCCATAAAAATGAAAATAATATTGTTGTTTTTGATTTCAATATTGTCTGTGGTTATGGTTTCTTTATATATGACAATTAATGAAATCAATAAATCAGGAGAGAAAAGAATAGCTCATCAAAAAGAGTTGTTGCTTGACATATCCAAAAAAGAGTTGCAGGATTATACCATCCTTGCTGAGAAGGCAATTGAAAAATTCCGTGATGATCCAAACAAAGAGACAATAACCAGAGAGATTTTACAAAATCTGAGATATGGTAAAAATGGTTATTTCTTTGGTTATAAAGTACAAGATGGCAATTATTATTTTGCTTTTCACGGCATAAAGCATCATTTGGCAGGTAAAAAAACAAACATTGACAAGCCGGATGTCAAAGGTAATAAATTTAGAAGAAAACTTATAGAAGGAGCTATGAAAAACGAGAATAAAGGTGTTTATGTAAGATATCACTATCTTAATCCAAAGACCAATAAAATTTCTGAAAAAATTGCCTATGCCAAATATTTTAAAGATTGGAATTGGGTGATTGCCACAGGAAAATATCTTGATGACATAGATGCTATGGTAAGCAGAGAAAAGAAGAATATAACAAATGATGTAAAATCTGTCGTTTATAAACTTGCTGTTGTAAATATAGTATTTTTAATATGTATAATTTTACTTGTATATATCCTCATAAACAAAGCTTTGGTGCAACCTCTCACCAACCTGAAGAGGAGAGCAAAAGAGCTTGCCAGCGGAGACGGAGATTTGACAAAAAAACTGGAGATAAACGGAGATGATGAGATAGCCCAGGCCAGTAAAGAGATAAATAACTTTATAGAAAAAGTAAGAGTGATGATAGCAGAAGCCAAACATACATCATATGAGAATTCCTCTATAGCAAATGAACTATCATCAACGGCACTTGAAGTCGGAGAGTTGGTAGAAAACGCAAGTGAGGCTACAAAAGAGGCTGCAAATAAAAGTAAAGAGATAAAAGATAAACTGGTTGTTTCTGTAGAAGATGCGAAAAAAGCAAGAGCAGATATGGAAAAAGTAAATGACCATATGAAAGAAGCGAATGAAACAATCCTGACTCTTACAAATGAGATACAACAAAGCGCATCAACAGAGATAGAGTTGGCAAGCAAACTGCAACAGCTTAGCTCTGATGCAGAACAGGTAAAAGATGTACTGACAGTTATAAGTGATATAGCAGACCAGACAAATCTGTTGGCACTTAATGCTGCTATAGAAGCTGCAAGAGCGGGAGAACACGGAAGAGGATTTGCAGTAGTTGCAGATGAAGTCAGAAAACTGGCAGAGAGGACACAAAAATCACTAGTAGAGATAAACGCTACTATAAACGTAATAGTACAATCTATAGTTGACAGCAGTGAACAGATGAATATAAACTCAAAAAGAGTAGAAGAGCTATCTACAACAGCAAGCAGTGTAGAAGAGAAAATAAATGAGATGACAGGAATTATAAATACAGCTGCTACAAAGACTGCAGATGCGATAGAACAGGGCTACAATGAAACACAAAAAGATATAGATGATGTTGTACAACAAGTAAGTAAAGTAGATGAGATATCCTCACAAAATGCAAGAAGTACAGAAGAGATAGCAAGTGCTGCAGAGCATCTTAACAAAATGACTGAAGCTCTCAACAACAAGCTTAGTGAGTTTAGAACTTAATCTTAGAATAATTTAATTATGATACAATTTCTGTATTAATAAATTTTATCGCTAAGGAGATATATTATGTTGGTAACAAATAAAGCACCTGATTTTACTGCAACAGCAGTTTTGGCAGATGGTCAAATAGTTGAAGATTTTAATCTTTATGAAAATTTTGGAGAAAAAGGTACAGTAATATTCTTTTATCCTTTGGATTTTACGTTTGTATGTCCTTCAGAAATCATAGCTTTTTCTCACAGATATGATGAGTTCCAAAAAAGAGGAGTAAATGTCATTGGTGTTTCTGTTGATTCTCAATTTTCTCATTTTGCATGGAGAGAAACACCCGTTGAGGAAGGCGGTATAGGAAGAATAAATTTTCCGTTGGTTGCTGACCTAACAAAAAATATAGCAAGAGACTACGATGTACTGTTAAATGACGCTGTAGCTCTCAGAGGTTCATTTTTAATTGATGCAAACGGAATAATCAGACATGCTGTTATAAATGATCTTCCTCTTGGCAGAAATGTTGATGAAATGCTAAGAATGATAGATGCACAACAATTTACTGATGAATACGGTGAAGTTTGCCCTGCCGGATGGCAAAAGGGTGACGAAGGAATGAAAGCTTCTACTGACGGTGTTGCAGAATACCTTTCAAA
>CAYRRJ010000093.1:0-4313 GCA_964426645.1 uncultured Campylobacterales bacterium
TTCACATATTCTTTTTGTTGTTCCCATAACATTTGTAGGCCTGACCGCCTTATCCGTAGATATAAAAATAAACTTGGAAACTTTATATTTTATACATAAATCTATACAGTTTTTCGTACCTGCTATATTGTTTAAAATACCCTCTTTTATATTTGCCTCTACCAAAGGAACATGTTTATAGGCTGCAGCATGAATAAAAATATCAGGCTTCGCATATGCAATACTCTCTTCAAGACCCTCTTTGTCCAATATCGACTTCATAATCGGAACTACTTTATGAGAATCAAGTTCATCAACTATTTTATATAAATTGTATTCACTGTGGTCAAGAATATACAGTTTCTTTGCACCGTATTTCAAAACCTGAGATCGGAAGAACCTGTCTGCACAATTCACTGCCTATACTTCCCCCTCCTCCACTTATAAACACTGTTTTGTCTTTTATAAATCCGGCTATAACATCAGAATCCAGATCTTTAGGACTTCTTGCAAGTAAATCCTCTATACTTATATCCTTAAGCTGTTTACTAAAAGATTTATCAGTAAAAATATCATCAAGAGAAGGCAAAATCTTTATATCATAAAAATAATCTTTAAGTCTCTCATATATAACATTTACTCTCCTTCTTTTTGCCGAAGGCATGGCTATAACAAGAAGATCAAATCTCTGCCCGCTTTTATCAATCTTTTGTTTTAACTTCTCTTTGGAAATAATTTTGATACCGTCAATACTTCTTTTCTGCAATGCCTTGTCATCATCAATAAAATATTTTATTTTGTATTCACTGTCCCTGTACTCCTCTTCCAGCTTAAGACCCGCTTTCCCCGCACCATAGATAACCAATGATTTTGTCTTTTTGGTTTTACCTCTGTTAACAACCAAAAAATAAAGATACATAATAAAATTTATACTGAAAAGATATAGAAAAAGTTCTGATAACAAAAATGCTATACGGACTTTACCGTGAAAAAACGGCATATACACCAAAAAAGCCGCAATATATACAAAACTCTTTATCAAAAAAGTCTTTTGTGTAGCTTTAGACCAGGAGAGAGAAAAATCTTTGTATATCAATATCGAAGCTGCTATTCTGACAGAAATAACACCTAAAACCACATTCATTTCAAACGGTTTGTGAAAAATCCAAAAAGTCCATAAAAATGTAATAAAGCTCAAAACCGCAATTACACCTATATTTAAAACTCTTTTGTCTATATTAAACTGCATAGCTCTCCCCCCACCTACAGTTTTAATCTGAAAACTTTTGCCGAAGGAGTTAAAACAACAGGTTCAAAAAGTTCTTTATCAAAGTTTTCCAAAACAAAAAGCTGTATAAATACAGAATTAAAAAGACTTTCATCCAATATTATAAAAGTCTTGTAAGATTCCAAAAAAATAATGCTGAAACCTTTGTCATTTAAATTTTGAATACTTTTTCTAAGTTTCAATTTTTTATCATAAGCAACTTTTATAAAAGACTTCAACAACACCTTCTGTTTTCCTATATGTAATATACCTTTTGACTTGTCAAGATATAATCCGTTTGCAAATACTATTCTGTTTTTTTCATTTTTAAATCTTCTTGTCTGATAAAAAAACGGTCTTCTTATAACCTCTCCGCTCATTAAATCCAAATCACTGAATCTTGAAACAGTCGGGTAGATATTTAACATTCTGAAAGGAAGATACAGATACACATCTCTCGTTTTTTCAGGAAGCTTTATATCTTTTTTCAAAGATAACAAAAACTCATTTGAATCATTAAAACCATAAGCTTTCATCATATTTGCAATATTTGACCTGTTTCTATCCGGATTGTTTTCATCATAATAAAAACTTTTTTCTGTATATTCTACATCAAGTCTGGCCATATTTGCAGCCTCTTTTTGAGAATGGGTAAGTATAAAACTCACGGGAAAATTCACTTCACCTCTGTGTTTGCCTCCGTCTATCAGGGTTTTTACATCACTGTAATATCTTATCGGATACCCATAATCCCACCAACTAACCACATAATCTTCTCTTTGAGCTGTTTTTTTAAGCTTATCAAGCACTTTAACTTCGTTTTTTGAAAAAACAGTAGGGACTTTATAGGAAATTACATGTAAAATATTGGGATATAGAACCAAAACAACCAAAACGGATATAAAACCTGTTTTAATATATCTGCTACCTTTTGAATCAGTAAGAAATTTTTCTAAAAAATCCCCAAGAAAGAGTATAAGATAGGCTATTCCAAATGCCATTACCGGAACCGCATAAATAGTAAATCTCAAACCTCCGACATAAGCCAGAAAACCAAGACCAACCATAGGAAGTCCCAAAAGCATAACAGGGTATCTAAAAAGCATCAAAATATATACTAAAACTGCAAAAACAAAAGTTACACTATGTCCGCTTATCCTGTTTGCAAATGTCTCAAAAGGTATCTTCCCCGCCTCTCTTACAGTTTGCATCACGGAAAAAAAGTGAAGCTGTATATCATCTCCGACTACTTTTACACTCTCTTTAAATACATAATTTTTTAACTGTCCCCATATAGGAGAAAATCCACCTGTCAACACAAACACTAAAAAAGCAAAACCAAGAAGATAATAGATAAAATCATCAATCCTTTTATATTTTTTATAAACAAAATATAAAACGGTTACAACAATCAATCTGACTGAGGAAGGCAACCCCATCATGGCAAAAAGCATTATGGCCAAAAGTTTATAGTTATATATCTCTTTTCTCTTAAAAATAACCGTATATAAAAAAATTAATCCGAAAAAAGCAAACTCCAAAGAGTAACTCTGAGGGTACCAAAGTCTGTATCCCACTATCTCCAAAGCGGTAAATATGAGATATTTATCCTCTTTTGTTCTTATTGCAAGTATCAAAGACCAAAGTAAAAAAGTAGGAAAAACAATATTTAACATATCTGTGTCATAATATCCGACCATTGTTCTGTTATAGTAGCTCCACGCTACGGAAGCTATCAAAGCAGAGATAAAACCAAGTTCAACTCTTCCCAGGTTTTTACCTATCAAAACCATTGGAACAACTATAATAGAACTTAAAAACACAGAAATATAAAAAATCACACTCTCAAACGAAAAAGGAAGAACTTTTGCAAAAAATGCCGTTAATACAGAAGGCGTACTGTATATGGGGGATATATCATTTTCCTGATGAAATCCTTTTAAAAAATCTCTAGCACCTTCAGCCCAATAGTATCCGTCATTTGTATTTATCATAAACTGTCCGTTCCATTTGAAACTATCAAAATCCCAAAACTGATATACCCAGATCAATCTGACAGCTATACTAAAAACAAAAGAAACAAATATATATATTAAAATTTTTTTATCCAAACTCAGATTATTCATAATAACATTCCTCATAAAAAGGTATAGTTTATCATTTTTTTGTTTAAAAATTCTATTTTTTGGTTATAATTTCATCTTTATTTTTTTTCTTATATATTTTTGGGAGTAATAATGGATTTTTTTCAATGGCTTGGTTTTGTGGGAATGATTTTTATAGTTTACGGATATTTTCTCTTACAAAGCGAAAAATTAAAAAGTACTTCAATCAAATTCCAATTACTCAATCTAACCGGTGCAATTTTACTCATCATTTCACTTTTTGTACACTTTAATCTAGGTTCATTTTTAATTGAAATTTTTTGGATTATTATAACACTTTATGGAATGTATAAAAATTCTAAAACTTCTCAATATTGAATCCTTTTTGCTATTTTTACAAATTCATCTTTCAGTTTTAAAAAAGCATCAACAATTACAGGATCAAAATGAGTACCAGCACCATCCAAAATAATCTCTTCAGATTTTTCATAGCTCATAGGCAGTTTATAACATCTTCTGCTAATCAAAGCATCATACACATCACAAAGAGCCATTATTCTTGCTTCCAAAGGAATCTCTTTGCCTTTCAAACCGCTAGGATACCCTTCTCCATCCCACCTTTCATGATGATAATATGCTATATTATAGGCAATTTTCAAAAATTGATTATTTCCAGAGTTTTTCATAGCATTTTGAATAATATTCTTTCCAAGAACAGTATGGGTTTTCATAACTTCAAACTCATCTTTGGTAAGTCTGTCCTCCTTTTTCAAAATGCTATCAGGAATACCTACCTTACCTATATCATGCAGGGGAGTTGCTCTGTAAATCAATTCCATATATTTTGGAGTGATAATATCAGGAAATCTATTATGCCTATAAAGATACAGGCTGATAACTTTCATATACTCTTTTGTTCTTTTTATATGAGCCCCGGTTTCTTCATCTCTTGTCTCTGCAAC
>CAYRRJ010000093.1:4323-5948 GCA_964426645.1 uncultured Campylobacterales bacterium
ACTGTCAATCACAGATGTATGTGCAACTGTAAGTATTTTATTGAATTTTATTTTTTCTTCATAATATAAAAATACAAAAAATAGATTTATAAAAAAGAAATTTACCAAAAGTGGTGTCAAAAAATATGACAAAGATATGTATATACCGTTTTTTAAAAAGAAATAACTTAAAAAAACTGATAAACATACTGCTAAAAAGAAGACAATAACCGTCTTAAAATATGCTTTTTTATATAATAAAAAAACTAAAAACAGAGATATCAGAAGAGATAAAACATAGTTAAAAACTCTAAAAAAATTAGGTTGATATATAGTATTATCATTTAATATATTGTTTATAAAGGTAGCATGCACATACACACCGGGGAAATTTCGATCTCCGTAAACTCTATAACTGTCATGCAATCCTACGGCAGACGCTCCTAAAAGTACAAATTTACCTCTAAATATCTCTGCAGATATCTCTCCTTTTAGCAAATCTATGGCTGAAACCGTTTTATATCTATATTTTTTTGAAAAAGAGAGCAGAAGCTCATACTTTTCATCCGTCCTGAAAGTATGATTCAATACAGATATAACATTCTTATCTACTTTTATATTATCAACATTCATCAAATTTGCCATACCAAAAAAAGGAATGACATAATCTTTATATCCTTTAAATATACCAACTCTTCTAAGTCTTCCATCTTCATCTACTCGGGAGTTTATAAAACCTATTCTTTTTGCACTTTTTTGTAAAATATCTATATTGCAAAGTATATATTTATATCTATTTGAAAGTTTTAACTGTAAATCTCTATAAATTTTTGGTATATAACACGATTCTGAGCTCTGTTTTTGATTACTCAAATATACAGGCAAAGTTGTATCTATTTTGGAAATTTCATCTGCAAAAATTTTATCATTATCCATTAACTCTTTACTTAAACCATCTATTTTTAAAGTGAGAGAGAAATACTTTTTATAAAAGGCTGTCATCTGTTTTGGAGAAGTTTTATCGTATTCAGGGAAAAGTATATCCAAACCTATAGATGAAGGATTTTGTTCTCTTATCTTCCTGAATATTTCTGAAATCACTATCCTGGACCACGGCCATTGCCCCAAAGCATTCAAACTCTTCTCATCAATATCCACTACAACAACATGGTTTGCCATTGCTTCATGATTAATTTTGTTGTCTATATAAGATATATTTTTATTTTCATATACATAGAGATATACAGATAAGGTAAAAGTTATCAATAAAAAGAGTCTGAAATATTTCATTACTTAACTAACAGTTCAACCCTTCTATTTTTTGCCTCAGAAACATTGTCAGCTGTTTTTACCAATAAATCGCTCTCGCCATAAGATTCTACGCTAAGACTGTTTAACTTGACATTTTTAGACAAAATCCATTTTTTAACCATTTGTGCTCTTTTTAATGATATCTTTATATTATACTCTTCACTACCTTTTGTATCAGCATGTCCAATTACAGTTATATCACAAGGAACCCTCTCTTTTATATAACTGAGTATCTCCGGTAATTTGGCTTTTGATTCATCAGTCAACTCATTTGAATTATTTTTAAAATAGAGCCAAACACTTATAGGTTTTGGAGGTATAGCTTTTATAACACT
>CAYRRJ010000094.1:0-5885 GCA_964426645.1 uncultured Campylobacterales bacterium
CTCTACACTCTGAAAATGAGGTATTTCGTTTCTATTGCATTTATCAAAAAAATCAAGAGAATTTAGTATCAGTTTTTCAGTTTCAAAAAAGAGATCGGCTCTTAAAACGCTTTGTGGTATAGGACCTACTTCTATAGCGAAACCATCCTTTGTGATAGAGTTGACAAAAGATACTTCTTTTGTATCTCCCTTCCATCTGAAAATTTTTACTCTTTTGTCATTATGTTGCAAGTAAGCAGCAAGTTGCCAGGTTAAAGAAGATTCATTGTCTATGACAATGGATAATCCCATATCGGAGGTTGTAGAGTGTAAATCTATGATAAAGTCCACATTTGTCTTTTCACTGCCTTTTGGTCCCAGTTTTTGGTTTATCTCTTTGGCAATTTTGTCTTCGTAGGTATCTGTTTTTTCAGGATTGTTTAAATCATCCGTTATGAAAGTTCTATTTAAATCTTTATCTACATATCTGGTACACTGTTTTATAGCACCCAGGTTTGTATGCATAAAAATAGTTTCAAATGTATCTCTTTTTATCGCATCAGGATTTTGTTTAAATTTGTTTATTAGATAAACTCCTGTTAGTTCATTTCCGTGGGTACCACCTGTAATTGCTACTTTTTCAACACATTTTTGCATAAATTGAACTCCATTTTTTTCAAATTATATCCAAATAAAAACTTTTTGGCATAGTAATAATAAGGTTATAATCATTTTTTGTACAAATTGTTACATTTTATAACTTTTAAACTATGATTATGTTTTGTTTAAGATAATGCTTATAAATTATGGATACTATATATACATAGATTAATTTAAGGTAACATATGAAAGAAAAAATTGCCGAAATATTGAATGTACTTACAGATAACATATATTCTGATTTTGAAAAAATTGTAAATATAAACAGTTTTTCTACAAATCTTTCAGGTATCAAAGAGTGTGCAGAAGCCTTGATAGAGATTGCAAAGCAGAAAGATATAGATTTTCAAGAGGTATATTCGACAAAAGTCAAAAGACCTCATTTGATGTACGGTAAAGAGAGAGACAGAGATTTTTATGCTTTTATAGGGCATTTTGATACAGTTCATCCTCCTGAAAGTGATTTTAACAAAATGATAGATGAAGGAGATATCCTAAGGGGTCCGGGAACCAACGATATGAAAGGCGGACTTATCGTTGCTCTCTATTCTCTGGCAATTTTAAAAGAGTTATATCCAAACAGAGATATTCCTGTAAAGATACTCTTTAACTCAGATGAGGAGATAGGCTCTCCGGATTCTGTAGAGATTATAAAAAAAGAGTTTAAAAACGCCAAAGCAGGTTTTGTTTTTGAAGCGGGAAGGGCTCCCGGATACAGTGTAGTTACAAGCAGAAAAGGTGTTTTTGAGATTATAGTTGAGATTGAGGGAAAAGCGGCACACTCCGGAGTTGAGCCTTGGAATGGGATAAATTCTATAGTGGCAGCAGCTAAAGTTGTACAGAGACTTGATGATTTAAATGACTATGATAAAGGCATGATAATAGGTTGTAACCAGATTGTCGGTGGAATTGCGAAAAACGTTGTTCCTCCTGATTGTAAAATCGATGTTAATGTAAGATTTGTAGATTTGGACCAAGAGAGGTATCTTCTGGCAAAAATGGAAGAGATATTTGCCAAAGATGATTATAATGGGGCGAAAGTAAGTTACAAACTTATTCACTCAAGACCGCCTTTGGTCAAAAGCGGTGAATCTCAAAAACTTTACGAGTTGTATAAAGAGATTTCCAATTTTTATGGATTTGAGTGCAGTGAAGTTTCAACAGGAGGCGGAAGTGATGCTAACTATTTAGGAAGTTTGGGAGTTCCTGTGATTGACGGAGTAGGTGTAGTAGGAGCTAACAGTCATACAACAAAAGAGTATATTATAAAGAGTTCTCTGATAGAGAGGATTGAAATTTTTACACTTTTCATGACAAAATTAATGGAAAAAAATTAGAGTTGGAGTTGATTAAGGGCTTTGCTTTTAGTCAAAAACTAGTTTAAATAAATCAAAGGAGAAAATATGAAAAAAATTTCAGTTGCATTAGCCACATTGGCTCTTGTCGGTTCTATGGGTATGGCAAAGACCCTAAAAGTTGGTTTAGCCTCGGGTGCATATACGATGGATCCTCACGCATTTAATGAAACGGCTACAAACTCTATACTATCAAATATCTTTGATCCTCTTGTAAGATTTGATGAAAATATCAAAGTTCATGCAGACTTGGCAGAGTCTTGGAGCAATCCTGAGCCAACTGTTTGGATTTTAAAGCTTAGAAAAGGTGTAAAATTCCATAACGGCAGTGATTTTAATGCCGATGATGTGGTTTACTCTTTTGATAGAGTAAAAAACTGGAATAAATCAGGCTTCAAAGGCAAAGTCTCTATGATAGATAAAGTTGAAAAAGTTGATGATTATACAGTTAAGTTTATTACCAAAAAAGCTTTTCCTGTATTTCTAAGAAAACTCACTTATGTGAATATCTTGGATAAAGAGACAGTTGAGGGTAAAAGTGATGAGTGGATAGGACTTCATCCGGTAGGAACAGGTCCATATAAATTTGTACTTTGGAGAAAAGGTGACCAAATCAAACTAAAAGCAAATCCTAACTATTGGGCCGGGAAAGGTGTATATAATGATGTGATTTTTAGGGTTCTATCAAACAATGCTACAAGAACAGCAGCAATCCTAAGTGGAGAGGTTGATATCATCAACAGAGTTCCGGGAGTTGATTTTAACAGAATCAAGAGTAATGATAAACTAAATACATTTATAAAGCCTGGACTTAGACTCATCTATTTGCAGATGGATCAATTCAGAGATAAAACTCCATATGCAAAAACTCCGGACGGAAAAAATCCTTTTATGGATGTAAGAGTTAGAAGAGCACTATACTACGGTATAAATGAAGATGCGATTGTCAAGTTTATTATGAAAGGTTTTGCAAAACCTGCAGCTCAGTTTCATCCTGATGTTGTTGTAGGGCATGATCCAGACATCAAAAGAGTCAAGTATGATCCTGCAAAAGCCAAAAAGCTTTTGGCAGAAGCCGGATATCCAAATGGATTTGAAGTAAAACTTGATGCTCCTAACAACAGATATATAAATGATGCGCAAATTGCACAAGCTATAGCTTCATCTTTGGCAAAAATAGGTATCAAAGTAAAGGTTAGTGCAGTTCCTAAATCTTCATTTTTCCCTAAAACTGCCAAACAAGATACAAGTTTCTTCCTGATCGGTTGGGCTAGTAGTGATGGTGATGGTAGCTCTATGTTAGACGGTGTTGTTCACTCAAAAGATGACAAAAAAGGTTACGGAAGATATAACAACGGTAAATACTCAAATCCTGAAGTTGACAGACTCATAGAAGAGAGTGATGCCAATATGGATCCAAAATCAAGAGTCAAGCAGATGCAAGAGGCTCAAAGAATTGCTATCTTGAAAGACCAAAGTATCATACCTCTACACTATCAGGTAGATATGTATGCAAGTAGCAAAAAGGTTAAATTTACACCAAGAACAGATAGTAAAATCTGGGCTTTTGATATAAAATAATTATCACCCCTCCTTTTGGAGGGGATTTTTTAGAGGGTAGGGATGTTAAAGTATATATTAAACAGGCTGTTTCACTCAGCTATAGTAATGTTTGTTATAAGTTTCATAGTGTTTTTTATAATGTTTAAAGCGGGAGATCCTGTTCAGCTTCTTTTGCCTCCTGATGCAACGCAGCAAGATGTAATAGAGATGCAACATGCACTAGGATTGGATCAGTCATTTATAAAGCAGTATGAAGCTTTTTTGAAAAATGTTGCAAAAGGGAATCTAGGAAACTCTTTTGTTTATGGACAACCGGCACTTGATGTTGTTTTTGAAAGACTACCGGCAACTCTTGAACTCTCTGTTTTGGCTATGATTTTTTCCATACTTTTTGGGATTCCGCTAGGAATTATATCCTCTATAAAGCCAAAAGCATGGTATAGCAGAGCTATAATGTTTCTATCCTTAAGTGGTATATCGGTTCCTGTTTTTTGGACTGGAATGGTGCTTGTACTTGTCTTTTCCGTACTTTTGGGATGGCTTCCAAGTTCTGGCAGAGGAGAGGTTTATCTCTTTACCAGTGCTTTTACATGGGATGGTATAAAGCATCTTATTATGCCTGTACTTACTCTCTCGTTTTTTCAGTTGGCTCTAATTTTGAGACTTACAAGAACGGGTATGATGGAAGTTTTGATGCAAGATTATATAAAACTTGCAGTTGCCAAAGGAGTCCCCAGAAAAGTAGTAGTTTACTATCATGCACTTAAAAACTCTTTGATACCTTTGATTACGGTTATTGGTATTCAATTTGGTCAGTTGGTTGCTTTTACCATAGTAACTGAGACTATATTTGCCTGGCCTGGTACAGGAAAGCTCATAATTGACTCTATTCAAAATTTGGATAGACCGATAGTTGTTGCCTATTTGTTGGTTATATCTTTTATCTTTGTAGCTATAAACTTTATAGTTGATGTTTTATATACATTTATAGACCCAAGAGTGAGGGTGTAATATGAAATTTTTCATTCTCGCCGTTAGGCGAAGCTTTAGTGAGAGGAATTTTTTCGGAATTAATTTCCGAAAAAAGGAGATTTTAATATGAATTTCTTTAAAAATGAATTGGTTGTAGAGTTTTTTGAAGATAAACTTGCAGTTGCAGGATTGTTTATATTTATAATTTTATGTTTTTTGGCACTCTTTCCATCCTGGCTTACCTATCAAAATCCGTATGATTTGACTCAACTATTTTTGGAAAACAGTTTTCAACCTCCCGGATCAAACTTCATACTTGGAACTGATGAGCAGGGAAGAGATATCTACTCAGCTATGATATATGGACTTAGAATTTCACTCTATGTTGGACTTGCAAGTACTATTTTATCTGTGATTATCGGATATACGCTAGGTTTGATTTCGGGATACTACGGAGGATGGGTAGATACTATCATTATGAGGATAGCAGATATCCAACTATCATTTCCGGCTATTTTGATTGCTCTAATCATTATGGCTCTTTGGGGTGAGGGAGTCGGTAAGATAATTATAGCTATTACCATAGTAAACTGGGTTTATTATGCAAGGACTGCCAGAGGTGTAGTACTCTCAGAAAAAGAGAAAGATTATGCCCAGTCGGCAAAAGCTTTGGGTATGAGTAATTTTGGAATAATTTTTAAAGAGATTATGCCAAATACAACAGCACCTATTATAGTTATAGCAACAGTTAGAATAGCAAATGCCATCATACTTGAAGCTACACTTAGTTTTTTGGGACTTGGAGTTCCAATTACCGAGCCTTCTCTTGGTTCACTTATCTCAAATGGATATCAAGTGCTTTTTAGCGGTTACTGGTGGGCTTCGGTGTTTCCTGGAATTTTATTGATGGTTTTGATCATTTCGATAAATCTGATAGGTGACAGAATGAGAGATATAATGAATCCGAGGTTAAAAAGATGATGAAATCTTACTCAAATATAATTTTTTACAGCTTTGGCTACTGTGGGGAGGTTTCATAATGCCATTATTGGAAGTTAAAAATTTAAAGACACATTTTTTTACAAGAAACGGAGTTGTCAAATCGGTTGATGGTACAAGTTTTGAGATAGAAAGCGGTGAGATACTTGGAATCGTGGGAGAGAGTGGTGCCGGCAAGAGTATAACAGGGTTTTCCATACTAAAACTGATAGATGAACCGGGGAAAATCGTAGAAGGTGAGATAATCTTTGACGGAGAGGATTTGGTAAAAAAGAGTGAAGAGGAGATGCAAAAGATAAGAGGAAACAAAATCTCTATGATTTTTCAAGACCCTCAAACCTCGCTAAATCCTGTTAT